>CAYYPF010000001.1:0-13339 GCA_964473475.1 Microcaldota archaeon
TTTCATACAGGTATACTTGTGGAAAAGGAGAATATAAACCCGTAGTTTGTATTGATCAAAACTGTGTAATAGATTGTGATTATTCTTCGGTATCTGATTGTCTAGATGGAACATGTGAGATTAAATTTGAGGCTTGTGATGAGGAAAATTGTGACATTCAAGATGATTCTCAATGGCAGCCTGCCAGTGAAACACTAACTTTTAAGCTAGTTTCTTGTCCAGATGGTTATACAAAAGAAGATTCTTTTTGTGTAAAGGATGAGTGTGAACCTATAAATATCAAGCAGTCTGCATTTGAAATCGAAAGTTCAGATTGTAATGATGATAATGCTTGTACTAATGACTATTGTATCGCACATTGGTCAAACTCAGATGAGGGAATTTCACTAAGAACATCCGAATGTATAAACAAAAAATGGTCAATGGGTTGCACTTTGAATGATGTTTGTATTCCGGTTGGAAATAGAGATTTTATCAAAACTGCTCCATCTTATTGCAGTCTTAGCGAAGGATATATGACCCAAAAAGATGAGAATGCAGAATGTAAGAACAATTATGAATGCAAATCAGATTATTGCTCTGCAAATGGAAAATGCTTTGATATAACTAAGAAAATGAATAACTATGTTGAGAAAATACAAGATTTGAGAAACAAGATTACTAAAATACTTAAATTCCTAAAAACCAAGTTCCCTTTCTTCAAATTTAATTGGTGAACTCATGTGTGCGGAGTACATTGGTAAAAGCGTGAATAAAAAACATGTTGAGCAAGCCAAGATTGAGATTTTGGATAAAAACGAGACATTAGAAGGGATTTTCCATGGTGGCGTCAAAAGAAGTAATGGAAGCAAGGGCATATCGCTTCACGACTATCTAATACTGACAAATAGGCGAGTAATATTATGGGGGAGAGGTCTATTTAGTGCTCGCTTCCTCTGGAACAACAACCCTAAAATGGCCAGATACTGCTTATTTTACTTTCTCTAAAGGAACTGTTTCCTATGAAGAAGGAATTAAGGTTTCAGATGATCCAACAAAGGTATTTGATATTCTCTTAGAGCCTTGGGTCGCTCCAGCTTGGTGTGCAAATTCTATAGACCTTGGTGAAGTTGATTTTGATTCGATGAGCACTCCACCAACCTCTGGTTATATAGATGATGTAAGTGGATTTGCAAACTGTGATTATGTTCAAGTAGGACATTCTTATTGGATAAAAACCAGGGATGGAGAATTTGCAAAAGTCTACATTACTAATGCAGAATACCTGGGAGTAGATCCAGAAGATGGAAATATGAACACAGTTACGTTCAAGTGGGTCTATTACGGAGATAAATCTTCAGGAGCATTCAAACCAGATGCAAGTTCAATTAATCTAAAAGATTGTAACTTATCTCTTTCCTTAATCTTACTCTCTCTAGCTGGTTTGTTCTTTTCTAGGAACTAGCTACCTTTTTATTTTCTTTTATTCTCTTTATTTATAGGTGAAAATATGGAATATGTATCCGTGCCTGTTTCTGAGTATAACCAGCTTATAAAATATAAAGAAATTGTAGAAATGTTCGAAAATGTCTTACACGAAAAGGAATTCAAGAAGGATTTTGTAAGAGCCGTAGAACAAACGAGAGAAGAAGTAAAAAAAGGAAAAAAAATAACCTTTAAGAATAAAAAAGAAATGAATGCTCATCTGGATAGGTTATAAAATGTCCTTTAGCCCTATTTTTTCAGAGGACTTCAATGAAGTAATCTCAAAACTAAAGAAAAAGGACCAAAAAATGTTCGAGCGTATAAAAAGTAAAATAAATGAAATCTTAGAAAATCCAACCCATTACAAGCCTCTTGGAAATGTATTGAAAGGATGTAGGCGAGTGCATATTGGACATTTTGTTATGATTTTTGAAGTTAACGAATTAGACGAAACAGTAGTATTTCTTAAGTTTGCGCATCATGATGATGCGTATTGAGTGATAGATATGGAAAAAGTACTTATAATTTCCGGAAGTAAATCCGATGAAAAAATTGTAGACGGAGTAGCAAATACCTTAAAGGAATTCGGAGTGGAATTTAAAACTGAAATTGCCTCTGCACACAGAACCCCAGAAAAACTAGAACAACTAATTAGTAACTCAAATGCTGAGGTATTTATTGCAGTTGCTGGATTAAGTGCAGCTCTTCCAGGAGTAATTGCTTCTAAAACAACTAAACCAGTAATTGGAGTTCCAGTGAATGTAAAATTAGATGGGTTAGATGCATTACTCTCAATGATACAAATGCCTCCAGGAGTTCCAGTTGCAACAGTTGGAGTAGAGAATGGGAAAAATGCAGCTATACTCGCAGTTCAAATTCTTTCTCTAAAAGATAAAAAATTAGAAGCTAAATTAAAAGAAATGAGAGCAGGATGGAAAAAATAAATTACTAACTAGGTAATACTCATGGAAAGACCCAGACCTTATTTCCCAGCATACATGAAGAAACTAAGAAGGGGCCCAGCAACTACTGCTCCTAAAGATGCGGGGATAATTATCGCTTATTCTGCAATTGGAAAGGATTCCCGAGTAGTAGAAGTAGGAACAGGTTCAGGATTTCTTACAATTCAATTATCTAGAATTGTAAAAGAAATTACTACTTATGAAATGAGAAAGGAATTTGCAGAAATTGCCCAGGAAAATTTCAAGAAACTAGGATTAGATAATATTATTTCAAAAGTAAAAGATGGAACATTAGGAATAGAAGAAAAGGATTTAGACTTAGTTGTAATAGATATTCATAATGCTGAATTGCTCGCTTCTTCAGCTCACTCAGCCTTAAAGGAAGGAGGAATGCTCGCAGGCCATTGCCTAAGCATTGAACAAGCTAAGGCGTTATACCTAGAATGCACAAAATACTTTAAGGACGTATTTATGGTTGAAAATATTTCAAGAGAATTTGAAGTAAATGAAATGAGAACCAGACCCAAGCACATGGGAATAATCCACACTGCTTACTTGGTTTTTGCTAGAAAATAGTTAATCTCTGTCTGTATTTTCAAGTGCAGTATCCAATCTTTTTATTATTTCTTTATTGTGTGTGTGCGTTCTGAGCACTAGTAATGTATCAATTTCCATTCTATCTATTATTTCATCCAATTTACTTTCCAAAAATGCAACTACCCCCTCCTCAATTTCTCTAAATACTCCTCTTTGTAAAAACAATGCAATGCTCTTGTAATCCTTTGCTGTTTTGAAATTATCAAATGCTACTCTTGCTTCCTTACTTGTTCTTAATGCTTGGTTTATTTGTTCAATTATTTTTTTGTTTTTTGTATTTGCTTTTATAATAGTCAATGCATAATATTTTCCTTTTGATATAATTGTTTCAATATTTTTTTCAAGTATATGTAATATAGCTCTTTTAATTTTTTCCTCCCTCTCTCCTTTTTTATCTTTTAATTCTAAAAATGCAGTTGCTATTGAATTCCAGTGATTACCAGAAATTAAGAGCTCTATTGCCCTTATCTTGTGTTTCTCTTCCTTCGAATAAACTACAAATAATCTCAGGAACAGCTTATCCTCTAAGAAAGGATTACCCTTCCTCTTAATTGATTCCACTAATACCCTGGGTGCAAATTCATCAATTCTTTCATAGATTATACTTAATCTTTCCTTGTTTTCACAAAATTCAAGAATTCTTTTTAATCCCCCATAGTCTTTTCTTTTTGTTGCAGTTTCAACTTCACTCCTAGTAATATATTCTATAGGTTTTTTTCTAGCCATTCTTCTGAATATATTTGCTCCTCTGCAAAAGAATCTTGTAAACGCATTTCTGGTAATTCTAACCTGTTCTCCCATAGCTAAATTATGGTAAAAAGAGAATTTAAACGTATGTCTCGTTTTGTAGCTCGTTTAATTTTAAAAAGTTAATGCACGGGACAGGAATCGAACCTGTGTAGACGCTAGGTCAACAGATTTCCCATTCCACTTTTAGAAAGGGAACGATCTTGAGTCTGCCGCTTTCAAAAGTCCCGAGTTTTCAGTCTTGAGTCTTGAACGACAAGACGCAGAATTCATGACCCGAGACATTGTTTGACCGCTCCGCCACCCGTGCGTTGTTATATACTAACTATAGACACCTTTCTTGATAATTCGTGTTATATACTTATTATAAACTACGGAGAGCTCTCTTGTACATTGCTCAGGTATCGCTCGGCAGAGTACTAGGTATTTCTTCAAGAACAATCGTACTTGAACAGTATTTTTTGTTTTACAAGGGAAGTATTTTTATAATATTGCCTCGCATACTTTTTTATGTATCTAAAGATCCACGAAAGCAATGGCCAAAGAATAGTTGCTGCATGTGATAAAGAACTAATTGGAACAGTTCTTGAAGAAGGAAAATATTTAATTGATTTGAAAAAATATTCCTCGTTCTATAAGGGAAAATTATCAACGCAAGAGGAACTAAATAAAGCCCTAAACTCCTTTACTTCTGCAAATTTAGTTGGAAAAAAAGCAGTAGGTGTTGCCTTGTCTAAAAAGCTGGTTTCAGAGGACAGAATAGTAATTATAAAAAACCTTCCATTTATCCAATTATACCGGGTGTGAATTATGAAACCGATTACTATAGTGGTGGATGACAGGATAGGTTTACTTGCCGACATTTCATATATTCTTGGAAAGGCAAAAATAAATATCGAAGGAGTTTCTGTCAGTGTAGTTGGTGGAAAAGCAATAATTGTTCTGACAGTAATAGATGCAGAAAAAACAGGCAGTGTTCTTACTAAAAACGGCTATAAAGTAATGGAAAGCGATGTACTTGTAGCAAAACTAGCAGATAAACCAGGAGAACTGGGAACCATTACGAAAAAACTTGCAGAGAATTCAATAAACATAAATAATGTACACATAATTTCCAGAGATGGGAAGAATACGCTTCTCGCATTAATTGTTGATAAACCAAAGAAAGCAAGAGAATTACTCAAAGACATTTTGGTAGAAGAAACCGGGGATTAAGTCTTTTGAATAGTTAAACCTCAATCTCTTCTCTTTTTCCTTTTTTAATTATTTCTTCTATTTCTGAATACTTTTCATAAATCCTATCTCCGAGTTTCCTATATTCCTCTTCCTTAATTTTAATTTCCTCAAGTGCTTTCAATTGTTCCTCCAATCTTTTTTCCAATTTTTCAAGTTTTTTTGATTTTCCAATTTTTTCAACACTCGAATGATAGAATTCATCAATTGCCCTGCATAAGCTTTCAAATTTTCTTTTCTCAAATTCCTCAGAAGAGTATTCTTTGAATAAAACTAATCCGTAATCCACAATTCCTTCCTTGGAATAAAATCCAATTGGAGAAAATTCCTTTCTTATTTTTTCAATTTCCTGTTCAATTTCCCCAATTTCTCCCTTACTTAACTCATTCCCCGGTTTTTTTTCCTCAATCCCAACCCTATTCAGAATTTCTTTTGCATATTTTTTTCCAAGAGGAAGCCTGAGCATTGCACTAATTACGTACTTCTCAGAAATTGCATCCTTTAAATTCTCCACAATATTTGATTTTGGGAACTTATACTCCCTTCCTGCCTTTACTTCCCTGTCTGACCAGCTCTCATTTCCATAGCAAGCAAGTGTTTTTCCTTGGGAAACTAAAATCGAATTTCCATCCCCAAACATCTCAAAAATCAGGAGTTTTTCCCCCTCTCTTTCAAAATAAAATGCAATTACTCTATCCTTCTCTTTCTGTTCAATTTTTGTAAGCCTTGCTCCCTTAAGCTCTTTACGTACTTTCTGGACAAATGGATGATCAGTGTCTCCTTCATTAATATAATACGCAATATTCATTCTTTTTCCAAGTTCAATAGTTATTCTTTCTTTTCCAATCTTCATTTGTAATTTTCCTTTCTCAATTTCACTTATTTTTTCAAAGCTATTTCCAACTAGCCCTTTCATTTCTGCAAGCACATAAGCATATTCTATATTCTCCATTGTTCGCATGATAAGTTCTCTCTTAGTATATCTTTTTAATTTATCTGATAAATATAATTTATATGGATTATTATAATTCTCTTCTTTCTACCTTATCCAAGGAAGAACTTGAAGACTCCATTTCTAAGAAAATAAAAGAATTCCACGATTATATTTCTAGAGATGCAGCTATAAAAATAATTGCAAAAGAAAAAGGAATCTATAAAGAGGAAACCATATACTCAAAAATAAAAGAAATAAAATCTGGAAGCAATTCCATAAACCTTAAGGCAAAAATCCATTCAATAGAAAAGATCCAAACCTATCCTTCTGGAAAAAAGAGCAGGGCTGCAGTTTTAGAAGATGATTCTGGAAAAATCCAATTAGTTTTATGGGAAGAAGATCTTTCCCTGCTTGATACGCTGAGAATAAATGACGAGATTGAAGTTCTTGGAGTTTATGAAAAGTTTGGAAGAGTAAATTTCGGGTATAAGGGAAAAATAAAAGTTATAAATAAGAAAGGCTTCTCAAGTTTGGACTCTTTAGAGGAAAATAAAACCTGTAATGTAAAAGGATCTGCAATAAAAAACGAAAACCATTTGCTTATTTCTGATGGAGTAAAGGAAGTTGAGTTCTTATTCCAGGAAGGAACTGACCGTTCAAGAACAATAGAACTGGGAGATGAAATAATTCTGGAGAATGTTCTTTTTAGTAAAGGCCTTCTAATTATTGGTTCAAATTCCAGAATCTTTGTAAAAAAATCCAGGAATATCCTTAGTGGAAAAATAAGTTCTGCAAGCCTGGAAGGAGACGATTCTCTTAAAGTTCAGATCGGAGAAAAAGAAATCCTTCTGGATAAGGAAAATTCCTTAAGGTTCCTGCGTATAGATCCAACTACTAACCTTTCTTTATCAACTCTTCTTGAGCTAAAAAAGGGATCATTCCTCGGAAAAAGGGCTTTTGTAAGGTTTAAAAATAAAGAGGCGTATACTATAATAGAAAAAATTGTTCTTGAATAGGTGGGAGCGTGTTGCAATTTAACTCATGTCGCTCTGGCCGCAGCTATTCAACTAAGCAGGTGATGACGTGAATAAACAATCTTTTGTTAATGTAAAAGTTTCTGAAGCATTTCAGAATGATATAGGAAGAGGAATTGCCAGAATTGATTCTAAAGCAAAGGACGAATTAGGAGTTTCCACAGGAGATATAGTTAAACTCATTGGAAAAAAATCTACACTCGCAATAGTCTGGCAAGCTCATCCTGATGATGAAGGCCTTGGCATTATACGGATAGATGGAATCCTAAGACAGAACTCAGGAGTAGGTTTAGGGGATAATGTAAAGATAGAAAAGGCAGAAGTAAGAGAAGCAAAAAAAGTTACCCTTGCTCCAAAAGAAGCAGTAAGATATTCCCCTGGTTTTGATAATTATGTAAAAAGAAGATTAGTTGGAAAACCATTGATGAAGGGAAATATAATTCCAATTGGAGTTTTTGGAACTGCTGTTCCGCTTATGGTTTCCCAGGTTATTCCTCAAGGAGGAGTAATGATTACTGAAACAACAGATGTGGAAATTAAAGAAGAGCCAGTAAAAGAGCTTGCAAATGTTCCAACTGTAACCTATGATGATATTGGTGGATTGAAAGATGCAATGAGAAAAGTAAGGGAAATGGTTGAACTTCCTTTAAGGCATCCAGAATTGTTTGAGAGATTAGGAGTAGAGCCTCCAAAAGGAGTTCTCCTCTACGGTGCGCCGGGAACTGGTAAAACCCTGCTTGCAAAAGCAGTTGCAAATGAGAGTGATGCAAATTTCTTCTATGTGGGTGGACCAGAAGTAGTAAGCAAATTCGTCGGAGAAAGCGAAGAGCGTTTGAGAAAACTATTCAAGGAAGCGCAAGAGAGTGCACCCTCAATTATATTCATAGATGAAATTGATGCAATTGCTCCAAAGAGGTCTGAAGTAACTGGGGAAGTGGAAAGAAGAATGGTTAGCCAACTGCTTACTTTGATGGACGGGCTAAAAGCAAGAGGAGAAGTGATTGTAATTGCAG
This sequence comes from Microcaldota archaeon, assembly GCA_964473475.1. Taxonomy (GTDB): domain Archaea; phylum Micrarchaeota; class Micrarchaeia; order Anstonellales; family Bilamarchaeaceae; genus CAYYPF01. The sequence continues at coordinate 7,985 of CAYYPF010000001.1, forward strand.
CAACCAATCGAGTAGATGCAATTGATCCTGCATTAAGAAGACCAGGAAGGTTTGATAGGGAAATTGAACTCGGAGTCCCAAGCAGAGAGGATAGAAAACAAATACTCGCAATACACGCGAGAAATATGCCTCTTGCAAAGGATGTTGATACAAATAAGCTTGCAGCAATGACACATGGATATACTGGAGCAGATCTTTCCTCGCTTGCAAAAGAAGCAGCAATGAAATCTATTAGGAGAATACTTCCTATAATTAATTTGGATGAGGACCAAATTCCTTCAGATATTCTTGATAAATTAAAGGTTAAAAATGAGGATTTCTTAGATGCAATGCGTGAGATCCAGCCTTCTGCACTTAGAGAAGTATTCTTTGAAAAACCAAATATAAAATGGACAGACATTGGAGGGTTGGAAGGAGTAAAGAAAGAATTAAAAGAAGCAGTTGAGCTTCCACTTAAAAAACCAGAAGTATTTGAGAAAATGGGAATCAGGCCAGTAAGGGGAATTCTTTTATATGGTCCTCCAGGTTCAGGTAAAACCATGCTTGCAAAGGCAGTTGCAACAGAAAGTGAAGCAAACTTTATTGGAATAAGCGGAACTCAGGTTCTAAGTAAATGGGTCGGAGAATCGGAGAAAAATATACGGGAATTATTTAGAAAAGCCCGTGCCGCAGCACCAACAATTATTTTCTTGGATGAAATTGATTCAGTTGCTCCAAAAAGAGGAGGAGAAGAAGGCCACCAAGTAATGGAACGAGTAGTTGATTCAATCCTAACTGAAATGGATGGATTAAAGAATCTAAAAAGCGTAGTTGTGCTTGCAGCAACAAATAGGCCAGATATTCTTGATCCAGCATTAATGAGGCCAGGAAGATTTGATCGAATAATTGAAATTCCTCTTCCAAATGAGGCAGAGAGATATGAAATATTCAAAGTTCATTCAGCAAATATGCCTCTAGAAAAAGGAATTGATCTAAAGGATCTTGCAAAAATGACTGAAGAGTATTCTGGTGCAGATATAGAAAATTTATGCAGAGAAGCAGGCATGGTTGCAATCCGATTAAATGCCATAAAGGTTTCCCAGAATATGTTTGAATCTGCAATTAAATTAATCAAGCCTAAACTTACAAAGGAAGATTTGGATAGCGTTGATAAATTCAAGGCAAAGGTTGGAGGCATGTACGGATGAAGCTCCTACTTTTTCTAAAATCTTTTGTTATTTTATTTGCTGTTTCCCTAGTTTCCTTCTTTTTTCTTCCATCCCCATCATTTATGCTTCTTTTGAAATTAGTTGCCCTTTCCTTAGGAGTATCAATACTATTCTCTAATGTCTATCCGCATATTCGTGGAATAAGAAAAGGAGATAAGGTAATGATTGCAGGAAGCGGATTAGGAGGAGAATTCCTTTCTATTTTATTGGATGCATCTGCATTGGAAAACGCCCGCATACATAAAGAAATAAAATTGAGATTGCCAAATAGAAGGATTGCAATAGGAATCGTGGAGAGCTACGAAGGTATTATCAGTCCTCCAAGAGTAAGGCTTTTATATGAAGCTAAAGAGATACATGAGGTAATGCATGAATGATCAAAGGAGCATTTTCTGTTGACGAAATCGAATTAAGGGACATTCTACTTACTGTGCTTGCACTTTCAGTTGCCCTGGCAATTGCTACAAATGGTTTAGGCGTGCTTTTTGTTCCAAATAAATTAATTCTCTTAATGGTTGTATTCTCAGTTGCAGTTGGAATGGGTTTTGTATTGCATGAGATGGGCCATAAGCTTGTAGCAATTGCCTATGGAGCAAAAGCAAGATTTGTAATGTGGCCCCAGGGCCTTCTTTTAATGTTTGTAACCTCTTTATTTGGATTCATATTTGCAGCTCCAGGAGCAGTTTACATAATGGCCAAGAATATTACAAAAGAAGAAAATGGAATAATTTCTCTTGCAGGTCCGTTGATGAATGTTTTCCTTGCCCTTATATTCGCATTTTTCTATGCATTTTCTCCATATACCTTTTTCCCAATTAATCCCTGGCTCTTAGGTGCATACATAAATGCGCTTCTTGCATTGTTCAATTGCCTTCCAATTGGACCGTTAGATGGAGGAAAAATAATGGCCTGGAATTTTATTGTATGGCTTGGGCTTGTAATTGTTTCAGGATTTTTATTCTTGGATTTTGGAAGCCAATTAGCTTTGGATCTGATTTAGGCTTTACAAAGAAAATACGGAGCTTTCTCAGGTGTCTTGGAGGTCTAGGAGTCTAGGGTCTTGGAAGAAATAAATAGACACAAAACCACTTAAGTTATATCTAATTTGTCTAAGCAATACAAACCAAGACTCGAGACCCTGAAGTTTCCCTATTTAAAATAATACCCGAGTATAATTAGAGTTATGCGCGGTGCAGAAGCAGTTCTTACAAAATCTTCCTTTGAAGGAAAACCTTGCCTAGTTAAAGAAAGGATTCCAAAAACCTATAGAATAAATGAATTAGATCTTTCACTTAGGAAAAGAAGAACCAGAGGAGAAGCAAAACTTCTTCAAAAAGTAAAATCCTTAGGAATTCCATGCCCAGAAGTTCTGGAAGTTGAAGAATTTTCTATAAAGCTTTCAATCATTGAAGGAGAAAGGCCGGAAGAAGATTCTGATCATATAAAAAAATCTGCAGAAATTCTTGCAACTTTGCACAATAATGATATTATTCACGGAGATTTTACCTTTGCAAACCTTATCCTTGCTGGAAAAAAACTATTTGTAATTGATTTTGGATTAGGTTCTTTCTCAAATAAGATTGAGCACAAGGCAATAGATGTATTTACAATGATTCTTTCCTTGCATGGAAAGGAAAAGTCCGAACTCTTCCTGAAAACCTATCTCAAGCATTCAAAAGATCCAGAAAAGATTTCAAATAGGCTTGAACAAGTTGAGAAAAGAATTAGGTATGCGTAATACTCTTCTTATTTCTTGTTTAGATGTCAAAATGCCCGGGCACCACCAGCCATTTTGACAGATAGGGATTCCAGCGGAATCTCTGGATTTGAATCTATCCCGCAATGAGCCGTTTTTAGGTGTTTAGTGTAGTAACAATGTATTTAAATATAACTGTACAGTATACTAAACATGGAAATTATAAAAATTTCTGATAAAAACCCCTGGTGGCAGAATAAAAAATATATATACGAAGATGAAAAAATATCTATGTTTGAGTCTGCAACAATTAAGTTTTATCCAGAATTACAGATAAAAGCAAAAAATATTTACGTTATCCGAGGACCGCGGCAGGTAGGAAAAACAACATTTTTAAAATTAAAGATAAAGGAGTTGCTTGAAAAGGGCATTGAACCCAAATCCCTGATGTTTTATTCGTGCGATTTGTTTAGGAGGCCAGAGCAGATTAGTGACATGCTCGAAACATATGCTAAATGGTGCGAACCACAAGGTATAACTCCCCACACTATTTTTCTAGATGAGATAACTGCAGCAGCTGATTGGGCAAGGGCCATAAAATATATTAAAAATAGCAACATAATCAGAGACGCAGCTATTGTGGTTACTGGTTCAAATTCACTTGACCTAAAGCAGGGTGCAGAGAAACTTCCCGGGAGAGGCATAGAAGGCAACGAGTATTTTTATTTTCCAATATGTTTCCGGCTTTTCTGTAAGCTGATGGGGAAGAAATTACCAGCACCTATAAATGCGAATGAATTTCTGGAAAAAGAGGCCAACAAAGAATTTATCAAAATGCTGTATACCCTTGCGTTGGATAAAGAGCTCCGCCGATTATTCAACATATACCTTAAAACAGGAGGCTTTCTTCTGGCAATAAACAACCAACAGTTAAATGTTCCCTATCCATATGAGACGTATATACGCTGGATAGAAGGCGACTTAACTTATTTTAGAAAGGATGTCAGGTTTGCAAAACAAATTCTTTCAGCAGTAAATTCAAAAAACGCTTCTCAGGTTAGCATCAACTCAATCTCAAAAATTACTGAAATCGCATCACCAGTAACTGCAAAAGAGTATCTCTCTGTTTTTGAAGATATGCAGATGCTCCTGCCTTTATATAAATATGATATCTCAAAAAAAGAACTTGACTACAAAAAAGAAAAAAAATATCATTTTGTCGATCCTTTAATGTACAGTTTAGTTTCTCAATGGACTGAAACAAAAATGGCAAGCGAAGAGGCAGTTATTGAAGCTACTGCAGCATCACACGTTTACCGCCATGCGTATGTAAATAAAATGGGAATTGGGTTCTATAATGATGGAAAATACGAAGTGGATATAATGCTAATGAATAATAATAAATTTATACCCCTAGAAGTAAAATGGTCGGAAAAGATAGGGTCGCAGGAGTGGAGAGGGCTTTATAAGTTTGGGAGAGGAATTCTCCTTACTAAAAATGATGTTGGATTTGAAAAAGGCCGCTATCTTAAAGTACCGCTTCCTGTTTTTCTCTCTCTATTGGATATACCTGCATTAGTTCCTGTTAAATATACATGATTTCAAATAGGCTTGAACAAGTTGAGAAAAGAATCAGGTATGCTTAATTTTAAGTGGGCACCCAATTTGCCACATCAATACCAAACCGGAGCCATCCTCCGCTGCTCCATCCTGTGTCTTACAAGCGTAGGACAAAGCACTTATGGCTGCTCCTTTCGGTCTCACCAGTTTCATACAATATCCCACCCTGAAAGGCAGGACTTCGACGCTTAAGAGAAAGGACGTTTTGATAAGACATAACGCCTTGGGTATTCGGTCCGTCTGAAGGGGATTTACGGTGCTGGGACCCCTAGCCCCAACCTAGCCCATAAAAATAAGAGAGAAAATATTTATAAATCCGTTCAAGACTTCTTTTTAAGCACTCAAGTATAGCTTTAAAAAACAAACTCTTTATTAGAAAGAATCGTTGAGAAAATTTAGGTGATTTGATGGGACTATTCGATAGAGTATTAGGAAGTGGAAGCGGAGATAAGAGTGTTGACCTTTCTGAAATTATTGAAGGAGAAGGCGACGTAATAAGTCCGCCAGCAGATTTTTATGTGAAAAAAATCGACCTCAGAAATGAAGGGGATGTTGATCTTGTTGTTAAGGAGTTGACGGATAAAAATGTAATAATAATAAATGTTCTTCCTCTTGCAAAGCAACCAAACAGATTGAAGGCTTTGATCTTAAAATTAAAAGAATATGCAAACAAAGTAGATGGAGATATTGCTTTGCTTTCACCAGAAATGATTATTTTAACCCCATCACATGTAAAAATTGTAAAATCAAAAGGTGCAGTTAAAAAAACATCTGGAATTTTACCAAGCAAATAATTTTTCTTTTAATATTTTTTATCTTATTTTTCTTTTA
>CAYYPF010000001.1:13439-33727 GCA_964473475.1 Microcaldota archaeon
ATTTTTCTTTTAATATTTTTTATCTTATTTTTCTTTTATTTATCTCAATTTCTTTAAAGAAAAATAAACTAGTTTTATTGATTAACTGCAGCTATATTTATTTCTCCATCCCATTTTTTCTGTTCAATATTTATTCTTTTATTCTGGCTTAGGTATAATATTGATAGAAATGTTTCGATAATTTCCCTATTTTCCTTGTTTACAATCAATTTAGAGAATGAAACGTACTCACTTCCATTCATACTAGACATAATCAATTCATATACCATTTCCATTTTTTTCTCAATATCAAATCCGCTTACTTCCAGGTTTATGATTTCCTGGATCTTTTTCTCTTGAACTACACTCTTCTTCTGCTCAAATTTAAGTACATTTTCTATTTCAGATAATAATTCCTGTAATGTGATCTGTCTTTTTGGAGGAATTCTCCCAGCTAATTTTAGTTCTGGAATTGTTTCTTCACCAATAATTTCCTCTCCCTGGACTATTGCTTCTTGTTCTTCTTCAAATCTTATTGCTTCACTCTTGAATTTAAGCAGAATCGCAGATGCAAGAACAATATTTGCAGGAATATGCAAATCCACTTTATCCATTTCTTTTACTTTTTTTATAAATCCTTCGCAGACTTTTACAATATCAACATTCCATGGATCAATTTGCTCAGTTATAATTAGTTCTGTCAGTACTTCTCTCCAGCTTGGTTTCTGGACAATGCTCTCTAACTGGAATTCCACTCTGATCGCCATCTTATTTATTAAAGTATATCTTTAATATACTTTTGGTGGCCGTATGGACGTAAAAGAAGCACATGTTTTAGATTGGAATGACCCTCTTTCAAAAGCTTTAGATGTAATCTTAAGCACAGGAACTGCGGTTTTTGTAACCAAAGATGGGAAGTATGCAGGACTTATAGATGATCGAAACATCAGACAAAATATTTCTGACCCAACCAGTATAAAATGTGGAACCTGTGCAATACGCTCTGCAACTGTTTATCCCGATTCAAATGTTTTTGTTGCAGTTGATGCTTTTCTTACTGGACATTTCAAATCCATTCCTGTATTAGATAGAAATACTGAAAAAATAATTGGTGCAGTAACAAAAGTTGAGGTTTTGAAAGACTTACTTTCCTCTGGTTTGCTCAAACAAGCCAGTGTTTCTGAATTTATGAAATCTCCTGTCTATACAATTGAATACGGAGAAAATGTTGCCTCTGCAAGGAGACTGCTCAAAGAAAAAAATATCCACAAACTTCTCGTAGTAGATAAGGGACGACCAAGGGGAATTGTAGGTACTTTTGATCTTTCCGCATTTTTAATCAAGCCAAAAGGAAGGGCAAGAGCCTCAATGATTACAGACATCAAAAGTCAAGATACTCTGCACGTTTCTGAAATACTTAGGGAAAGAATTATTTCAGTTGATTCCTCAAGCAGGGTTTCAGATGCAATTTCCCAGATGATCAAACACGATGTTTCAGATTTATTGGTTGAACAGAATAATAAGCCAGTCGGGGTCCTTACTTCCATTGATTTATTCAAGAATGTAAGGGAAAGCGTAAAGGATGATCAGAAACAAGAAATCACAATAAGCGGGCTTGGAGAACAGAATATGTTCTTCTATCCAATTATTACTAGTGAATTCGGTTCCATAATTTCTAAATACTCAAAGAACTTTACAATCGATAATGTAAGGCTTATATTCAAGAAAGGGAAGTCTGTTTATGAAGGAAAACTACATCTTACTGTAAATGGTTCTCCGTTGATTATTTCTTATGAGCAATATAAACTAGAGTTTGTAGTTCGCGGATTAGTTGGTGAACTTGATAAGCTCTTAAGAAAACAAAAAAATATACGCACTGAACGGAAGGTCGGACAAAAAAGATTAAAAAGAAGTGAGACACGCAAATAAGTATTGACTCTGGAGCTATCTGGGCCGCAACTGACTAAAAAATACTTAAACTCGTTGCTTTGGTTTCGGTTTGCAACCGAAACGGCAGAGTACTAGAAAATACTTAAGTTTTTAATTTGCAAGGGGCTAAAATGGTTATGAAGAAAGGCCAAATAAGCATGGAACTTGTAGTGCTCCTGGGATTTGTGCTAATATTCTTTATCCCTCTTCTTCTAATTTCCCAGGGAAAAGTTCGGGAACTTAACCAAGAGCTTGTAACCTTGCAGGCACAAACAGCTGCCTCAAGAATTGCAAGCACAGTAAATTCAATCGGCTATATGGGAACTGGCTCCTCAATGATTTTGGATATTTATCTTCCTGCAGTTGCAAAGGTTTCCTTTACTGAGCATGGAGAAATAGTTGTATTTGTGCCTTCTCTTATGGGAGATAATGAGATTGTTGGCTTTTCTGCATTTAATCTTGATTCTCTTATAATTGAGAGCGGAGGATACTATAGGTTTGAAATTCTTTCTCTTGGAGATAAAATTTCAATAATTCCATATATTCCTGAAAAAACAGAATAATTATTTATAAAATTCCCCTTCATTGTAGAGTTCCCTTCCCCTAAAAATTACCTTCACTACCTTTCCCTTTAGTTTTTTCCCTTCAAACGGGCTCCACTTGCACTTAGTTTCCAATTCCTCCCCCTCAACTGTCCATTCTTTTCTCAAATCCACAAATGTAAAATCTGCAAAATTTCCTTTTTCAATTTTTCCCTTTCCTTTCAACCCAAAAATCTCAGCAGGCCTTTCAGCCATTCTAGTTACAATCCACTCAACTGAAACTAGCCCCTTATGATATGCGTTTAGGAATAATCCAAGGGAAGTCTCTAATCCAGGAAATCCAAACGCACCTTTTTCTTTTTCCTCAAGTGTGTGCGGGGCATGATCACTTCCCATGCAATCAATTTTCTCCAGTGCTTCCCATAATTCTCTTCTAAATGATTCCTCCCTTAGAGGCGGTTTCACAAATCTTCTATTTCCTAGAGTTCCGAAATCTTTTTTTGAGAGGAATAAGTAATGGGGTGCAGTTTCCACAGTTGCTTTCTCCCATGCTTTTGCAATCTCCACTTCCTTTTTAGTTCCTGCATGAGCAATATGAATTCTCCTATTTGTTTTTTTTGCTAAATTAGTTACACTCTCAACTGCTCTTCTTGCTGCCTCAGGTCCATCATCTCCAGTTTTTTCTATATATTCCTGATCTTCTGCATGAATTACAATTGGTTTTTCCTTAGGAAAGTTTTCAAAATGCATAAGTATAATCTCCTCTCCTCTAATCAATAATGGTCCTGTGGTTTGCCCAAGAATTAGTTTCAATGAGTTAGGATTCGCCCTATTTATTTCTTGAAAATTATCATTGGTTGCCCCAAAATGAAATCCCACATCACAAATTGCCTTTTCCTTTGCAAGTTGTATTTTCTCTTTCAACCTTTCTAAAGTAACTGTAGGCTGTGGATTATTTGGCATGTCCAGTACAGTTGTAAATCCTCCAGCAACTGCTGCCCTTGTTCCAGTGTAAAAATCTTCTTTGTGCGTTGCTCCAGGCTCTCTTAAATGCACATGTGGATCAATCAAACCTGGAATAACAAGAAGCCCCCCAGCATTCATAATTTGCTCATTTCTCTGAGTACTGTTTAGAATTCCAGATATTTTCCCTTCTTCCTCATTTACTTGAATATATTTAGAAACTATTTTTCCCTTATAATACACTTTAGCATTTCCAATAATCATCCAACCATCTGAATTTATGTGAAAGGTTAATTTTAGACCGGTATAGGCAGATATATTCCAGTATATCTCATAATGCTAATCCATATTTTATTATACCATTTATTTCTCGTATCAATTATATCCAATAATTTCTTGAACATTTGCCTCTCTCCTGGGCCCATCTTACTATCATTAACCTTCTTATGCTCCTTTCCATCAATTATAGTTATTTCCTCTTGTTTTCCGATTTGTTTCTTTGCCTGTTCATACCAGGGAGGCAAGGAAGATTTTTGTTTCTTTATTGCATTCAAAAAGTCCCCTCCATGTATGTCCCTTTGTCTTGTTTCTTTTGTTGCCTTTTCTTTTGCTTCTTCTGGAGACATTCCTTGTGCAGTATACGCTACCTTTTTCTTTTCAATTTCCCTAAATGCCTCTTTCCATGGATAAGAAGCTGCTTGTTCAACTACTGCCTTTAAGTCTGAAGAGGCATATCCTTCTGTAGCCATTGCTAATCTAGTGAAAGGAATTCCTTTTGCAATTGGTCTTTTTTTCGCATGTAGTTTTAGGATTTCTCTTCTTGAAACAAAATCTGGTTCAGGAAGGAACAATGATTTGCTGAATCTTCCACTTCTTCTTAATGCAGGATCAACATCCCAAGGAGCGTTTGTAGCTGCAACCACTAAAATATTTTCATTATTTGATTCAATTCCATCCATTTCTGTAAGCAATTGGTTTACAGCCATTCTCATATACTGTTGCCCCTGTTGCTGGTCTCTTCTTCCTCCAATTGCATCTACTTCATCAAAGAATAAAATACAAGGAACATTCTTTCTTCCAAGTTCAAATACCTTATGTATATTCTTTTCCGTATTACCTACGTACATATCTAATAAGTCTGATAATTTTGCATTAATGAAACCTGAGGCACATTCTCCTGCAGATGCTTTAACCACGTAAGTATTGTGTACAATCAAACCTCCGAATCCAGCTATAAAAGTATGGTTCTCTGCTATTGTAAGGTCATATACATATCCATCAAATTCGTTCACCTTAACTTCTACGACTTTGTCCCATAATACTTCTGAATCTGCAAGTATTCTCAGTTCATTTATTTTTTCAGGATCCTTCTCCTCAATTATTTTTTTAAGATAATCTTTGCTCATAATTTTTTCAAGCTCATACCTATAACCATTTTTAGATCCATAGAATTCTGATTTATTCATCTCTAACTCTTTCCTGCTATTTCTCAGAAGTTCTTGTATATTTGGAATAACATCTACATTTGTTATTCCTCTTGTATCTCTGGAAGTCCATTTTCTTAGTTTGGAAATCTTCCTTTCACTCCCAAAACCTATTATTTTTTCAAATCTTTTCAGATGCTCCTGACCCGAGATATAAATTCTCCAATAAGTATGTTCTCTTCCCCTAATTCTTTTTGGGTTTATTCTCCCAACAATTCCAAACCTCAGTAATAAATACGCTATTCCATTTGCAAATTCACTGCTTGCTGTTGAAAATTCTATTTCAGGAACATCTTTACGTACACTAGCCTCACATTCAAAAACTGCAGAAAGGAATCTGGAAACTATTTTATTATCTGAGCTCATAATAGATGAAGGTACTTTTGTATTTTTTGATCCCCCTAACTTGAAATCGTGCTCCTTTTCCAAAAACTTCATCAAGCTCACAGAGTCTATTTCTACTTTTTGGACCCCTTCCGAAGTATCTGGCTTTATTCTAGGTTCTATTCCAAATAATTTTCTGGTTGTTTCAGCTACAGAGTCTATTAATTTTTGATCTGAGTTTGAAAAGAACATAGTTCCAGGAATAACTGCACCTTCAGAAAGCAGGGAACCAAAATAATAAGCCATCTCTTCATCCACTTCATAAACAGGGGTTATGCCTCTGGTTTGTGGATGTTTGAAAGAAATATACTGGAGCATTTCTTTATTGTCCTTATTTATTGTTCTAAATTCTCCAAGTTCAGCTCTCTCTCTAGTTTCTTTGATTGTTCTAATTTCCCTAGGTATTGCAATATACTCCCCCTCTTTCAATTCAGATGCCTTGGCCTTTCTAGCACCATTAAGAATCGAAATAAATGGATGCTCTGGAGTAACAGAAATTTTTCTTCCTGAATGGGTTGTAATCTCATACATTTTTCCCTTGTATCTTTGTTTATAAATATAATTAACTTTCTTTTTTTCTATTTTTAGCGTTTTTTTGTTAAGAGAAAGAACCTCTGTTCCTGGTTCTTCAATTAAAGTTTCATTTTCGTTAAGGTTTTTTTCTCCTAAATTTTTCTTTGACTCATAAATATCCTCTATTGATTTTATTTCTCCATTTGCAAGTAATACTGGAGTATCTCCGCTTACACATTTCCCGCACCCAGGAGGACCGTACATAAGCACTCCTCCCCCTCCTAATTTTCCATATTTCCTTGCTAATTCCGGGTTCATCATAGGATAAACAATTGAGTCCCTAATCTCTTCTTTTGTAGATTCCAATCCAGCAACATCCTTGAAGCTTGTTTTGGGTTTTTCGAGCATTTTTATGTCGCTCTTTCCCTCTCCTCCGCCTTCTCCTGTGCCTCCTCCACCCTGCTCCATTTTTCCTTTTGCTGCATCCATGTGTGTTTTTGCATCCTCTAATTCAGGGTTTATTTCAATTGCCTTTTCATAGTCCTTTACTGCCTTATCCAAATTTCCATTATATTCATAAGCTAGTCCTCTTAGATGATATGCCTCAGCAAAATCAGTTTTTAGTTCCACAACCTTTGTGAAATCTGCAATTGCCTTTTCATAATCTTCTAAAGAGGCATACGAAAGTCCCCGGTTATAATATGCTTTCAAATACTCGGGGTTCAAACTAATTGCCTTATCATAATCCTTAATTGCTGAGTGAAAATCCTCTTTCCTATAAAATGCATCTCCCCGGTTATTGTACATTATTGGATTCTTTGGATCTAATTCAATTGCTTTTGTATAATCTTTTACGGATTTTTCAAAATTCTTTAATTGGTAATAGCTTAATGCCCTGTTGAAATAAGCCTCAGAGAATATTGGGCTGAGAAGAATTGCCATATTATAGTTCTCAATTGCCTTCTCATAGTCCCCTTTTTCATAATAGTCATTACCTGTTTTGTAATATGTTCGTGCATCAACTGGGCTTGACTTGGTTTTTTCGAGCATTCTCTTTCCCTTTCTTTTAATTTTATTTCACTATTTATACTTATTTATACTGTATCTTTTTTCTACTTTAGAAGGTTATTCTTTTAAACCTTTTAGAGTTGATTTAGTCGTTCTTCTATTCTGAGTAATTGGTTATATTTTGCAGTTCTTTCTCCTCTTGCAGGTGCTCCGGTCTTTATGTATTCTGCTTCAATTCCAACACCGAAATCTGCTATGAACGTGTCCTCTGTTTCTCCAGACCTGTGGCTCACCATAATTCCCAGTCCATTTTTCTTGCATAGTTCTGCTGCTTCTAATGCCTCAGTAACTGTTCCAATTTGGTTGATCTTAAGCAATAACATATCCATAGATTTCTTTTGAATTGCCTTCATTATTCTCCTTGGATTTGTAACAACCAGATCATCCCCAACTACCCTTGCTTTTCCTTTTAATTCTTTTTTCAATTGTGCAAATGAGTCAAAATCCTCCTCCTCAAATGGATCTTCTATAATTACAATTGGATATTTTTTCACTAAATTTAGATAATACTCTAGTAACTTTTCTTTACTTACTTTTTTTCCATCCAAAAGGTATTTTCCCTTCGCATAAAATGAACTTGCAGCTGCATCTAATGCAATATGTATTTTTCCCCTATATCCAGCTTCCTCAATTGCCTTACAGATTGCTTCTAATGCTTCCTTTCCTTCTTTCATTTGCGGAGCAAATCCTCCTTCATCTCCAACATTCCTTGCTCCAACCCCATATTTCTTAACCAATATTTTCCCTAAGGTATGATAAACCTCACTTGCTGCCCTTAATTGTTCTTTAAACCCATTAATTCCATCTGGAACAATCATAAATTCCTGAATAGATAACTTTCCTCCAGCGTGCTTGCCTCCATTTAGAATATTAAAACATGGAATAGGTAGTTTCTTTCCTCCAATATATTCGTACAGTTTTTGCCCTTTTCCATTTGAAGCTGCTCTCATTACTGCCATGGAGGTTGCAACAGTTGCATTCCCCCCTAATTTGGATTTATTTTCTGTTCCATCCAACTCAATTATTAGTTGGTCTATACTCTCTTGCTCTTCTGCATTTCTTCCAATTAATTTTGGTCCAATAATTTTGTTCACATTATATACTGCTTTAGAAACCCCCTTTCCCAGGAATCTTTCCCTTCCATCTCTTAGTTCCATTGCTTCAAATATTCCAGTGGATGCTCCGCTTGGAGCAGCTGCCATTCCAAAAACAGTTCTGGGTCCTGGGTCTTGAGTCTGGGCATAAACTTCTACTTCTACTGTTGGGTTTCCTCTTGAATCCAGAATTTCTCTTGCAAATACTGAAGTAATTCTTGCAGACATGAGTAAGCTTCTACTATTGCAAATTAAAACCTTATGGTAAAAAAATACAGTTACTTTTGTTCAAGCAGCCATTTCCAGAGTGGGACGAATTTTATTGTTTTCCCGCGTATTTTCTCTTCTGTTTCATGCTCTTCAGTTATAACCAGCAGATTGTCATTCCTTAATTCTTCAGAAGCTTTGAGAAGTGCCTTGATTTCCCTTTTTCTGGTTTCCCTATCCTTCAAGTTCCAGCAGACTTGTATCAACTGGCGTATTTTCAGCTGTTCCTTTATTATAAAGTCCACTTCCTTGCCATATTGATCTTTCCAATAATATATTTCAATAGCTTGGTTTTGAGACTGTCTTCTCTTTAGTTCAACTGCAACAATGTTCTCTGCTATCCTTCCGATATTTTCAGAAAAACGGAAGCCTATTGCATTGGAAAGCCCGACATCTACAGAATATACTTTTCTCGGGCTTTTTTCTTGTTCCTTTGTTGAAAAGGAGAATCTCCTGATAAAAAACAGAAGGTTTACCTCTTCAAAATAGCCGGAAAACTTATCTATTGTGGCGATTGTTGCGTTGACAAAACCCTTTATTGAATTAAAAGTCACTGGTTTTGAGATATTGGTTAAGTAAAATCTCGCAAGGCTTCGTAGTATCTCCCCCTTTCTCACCTTATATCTCCGCTCTATATCCTTTGTTATAATATCATCAAAGTAGGTGAACAATAATTCAGTTTTTTCTTTGCTTAGCACTACCTCTGGAAAGCCACCCCACTCCATATATTCCCGCAGCATGCCTTGTAGTTGGATTTTTTTTGCTAATATATCTATTGTATCCTTTAATTCTATGCCATTGAAATCAAGAAATTCCCTGAAAGCAATTGGAAAAACAGCTACGTCAAGATGCCTTCCGGTGAGAACTGTTGCCAGTTCGCCAGACAACAATTTGGAGGATGAACCAGAAATTATTATTTTTGCTTTTTTTAATTCGTGCATTGTCCTAACCCATCGCTCCCAGCCACTTATGTTGTGCACTTCGTCTAGGAATATGTATGGTGCTGCGCTGGGCTTTAGATATTCCAGATATGTTTCGTATATGCGTTCCAAAAGCTTGGGGGAAAAATCCGTAAAACGCCTGTCCTCAAAGTTCACTATTAGAATTTCCTTTGGCTGTAAACCACCATCTATCATTTTTTTAGCCATCTGACGCATGACATACGACTTTCCAGCCCTTCTCGCACCGATTATAGCAAGGATAACATTGGGTTTTATAAGTCGTAAACAGGCATCTAAGTAGCCTTTTCTAGGTATACCAGTTTCTAAATTATTTTTCCAGTAATTCCAGTCCAAAAGGATTTCAAAGATCTCTGTTTTATCCATAAAGTATACATTATAGTAGATATATTTTTAAATTTATGTTTAGTATATTAAATACAAGCTTTTTGAGTTAATAGGCACTCTAGACACTGTCAATTTTACACTTACCTTTTTATACGTGAGCCCATAGTACAAATATATGCAATGTTCTCGAGAAACTCCCTTACCTAAACCAACTGCTCCCAAATGCTCTAAATGTAAAAAGGATTCAGCAGTTTACCTCCCCTATTCAGAGAGCAACTTATGTAAGAAACATTTCCTAGAATTATTTGAGAAGAGATTTAAACGAACAAATAGGGAATTCGGATTCATAAAAAAAGGAGATAAAGTTGCAATTGGCCTTTCAGGAGGAAAGGATTCAACTACTCTTCTATACTTGCTTGCAGAATTTAGAACGATTCACCCATTTGAACTCTTTGCAATAACTATTGATTCAGGTTTGTACTGCGACTACTGGGAAAAGACCTTTGAGATTGCAAGCAATTCAGCTAAAGAACTAGGAATCCCCCATTATGTATTTTCTTTCAAAAAAGAATTCGGCTATACTCTTGATGAGATTGTAAAAAAACTAAAGAGTGAGAATCCTTGCAGTATTTGCGGAGTTCTTAGAAGAAGACTTTTGAATATAAAATCTAGAGAATTAGGAGCAACCAAGCTTGCAATTGGCCATAATTTGGATGATGCTGTTCAAACTGTTCTAATGAATATACTGAAGAATGAGCCCATGAGACTTCTTAGATTCAATGAACACTTAGTTCCTTGTGAAGGGTTTATTCCAAGAATTAAACCACTAATTAGAACTCCTGAAGAGGAAGTAATTGCTTATGCGCAGTTAAAGGGAATAAGAGTTGAACCTAAATCCTGTTGCCCTTACTCTAGGTTTGCAATGAGAAACCATGCAAGAAAAGTAGTTCGTGAGTCAGAAGCCCTTTACCCTGGAACCAGGTTCAATATGTTCAATTCCTTCCTTTCTATACAAGAACTAATGAAGCGAGGTTTAGAAAAAGAACCCATAAAAATTCCTATCTGTAAGAACTGTGGAGAACCTTGTTCTGAGAATACGTGTATGTACTGTCGGATTATGAGTGAACTAAAGAAATAAAAAGAAAAAATAAGAAAAATAAAAAAAGAAATTTAGCTATACATTCCTCCTAGGCCTTGCATCATAGTTAGGATGCTGAGTAAGAAGGAGAAATAAACTGTATAGAACGCATACCCAAATACTGTCATTGTCATCATTACTGTAATATAATCAACATTGAACAGTTTTGAGAATCCTCTAGCCATTGTTGCAAATCCGTGTACGCTCAAGAAGAACGTTACTGCCAGAGTTACAAAGTACCAAACTAGCATTGCCTGAGAGTTGTATTCAGTTGCTTTTATAATCTCAGTTCCTACGTATCCCATTATTGGAGAAAGAATCAAAAATGCTCCAATTGGAATTAATCCATAGGTCATTGCAGTTAATGACTTTGTGTATCCATTCCCCTTACTCTCAGAGAGGATATCAAATGCAATTTTCAGTATTAACGCAACTACTGCAACTATGACTAACTCAATAACTAAAATTGTTAGTTCATCTAAGAATTTAATGTCTGCATTGGTTGCAACCTTTCCCAATAATGAACCAACCAGTAACATTACTCCAAATATTACTAGGAGCATTACTGCCTTATTCATCTCAGGTTTTTTTGCTGCTGCATCCACTTCCTTTTTAGGGTCAGTGAAAATGCCCATTATAACATCAAACAAATAATCACCTTACTCTATTTATCAAGAATAATGCTTTTAATTCTTTCCCTCTCTCTTAGTTTATGGAACTTATATTCTTTGGAACAGGAGGAGGCAGGGTAAACCTTATCCGCCAGATCCGCTGGACTGGAGGGTTTAGAATCAACTCCAAATCTGCAAACATTCATATAGATCCAGGTCCAGGAGCACTTGTTCATTCAATTCAATTGAAAGAAAATCCCTCAAAATTAGATGCAGTAATTGTTACCCACTATCATATAGACCATTGTAATGATGCTGCACTAATGATTGAAGGAATGACTAATTATACCTTACAAAAGAGAGGAATACTTATTGGAAGCAAGTATGCAGTTGAAGGGGATAAGAATAATGATAGGATGCTGAGTAAGTATCACTTATCTAAACCAGCCCAAGTTTATGCTGCTAAATTTGGAGAGAAAAAGAAATTCAAAACTTCCAGAGGTTCATTTGAATTAGAGATAATTAAAACCCACCACGATGAGCCAACTGCTTTTGGATTTAAACTTTATTTAGATGGAAAAGTAATTGGATATACAAGTGATACAGAATTAGTGAAAGGGCTTGCAGAAAAATTCAAAGGTTGTGATGTGCTGATTGCAAATTGCCTTAAGCCAGAAAAAGATGAGATTCCAGATCATATGAAAATCTCAGATGTTGCAGAATTGTTTAAAATTGCAAAACCAAAACAAGCATTCATTGGACATTTTGGAATTAAATTAATCAGGTATGGACCTTCAAAGGCTTGTGAGGATATTCGGAAAAGAACTGGAATAAAAGCAATTGCTCCAAAGGATGGGCAGAGATTTGTTATATAATTGATTATCACACTCCCAGGGTGCGCGGCAACAGTGTCTAGCTCATAAGCACGAGCCGAGACACCCTATTTTTTCTTCAGAGCTAGATACTGTTGGGAAGCCTTTGTCTTTAGACATCGGAGGAAGCGCACCCGAAGTAGAAGTTTTGTCTGATGTGCGCGGCTTCTCGCCTAAAGCTAATAAGCCAGAAGCCCAGGGCTTTAGCCCTGGGAGTGTGTCACCTGCAGGTAACAATATTGTTACCTACGTGTGAAGTTGTGCCTATGCCTCTCTAATCCTTTTGATTACTTCTTCAGCAACTAGTTCATATTCTAAAAAGTTTGTAGTCAATAGTGAAATTTCTTTCTTCCACATTCCTTTTAATTTTTCTATTCTGGATTCTGCATCTTTTTTGTTAAATTGTATTTTATAATACTCTAATTTTTTTTCAATCATTCCTTTATCTATCCTTACTCCTTGCCTCATTAAGAAATACAGATCAAATAAATCCCTGGCTGATCTCCTAGTAAGTATTGCTCTGACTTTTTCTGATGCCATTTCGTCTTTATTCATTACATTCAATTGGTAAGGCAGTATATCTGGATAAGGCGGGGTTATCATTATCTGTGCAGGCTCAAGAATAACTTTTTCTCTTTTACTGAATTCCATTAATATTGTTCCTTCGCTAACTACATTTCCATTATATAAAGGACCTTTAAATCTAAGTTTATTACTAATTGAAATTTCACTAGTTTCTCCTTTCCAGCTCATTCCCTGAAATCCAGTAGAGGATAAGAATGCTGTTATTGCATCATTGTCTGGTCCTTGATTTTCATTTAAGGTAAAATTCAGATCTTCAGAAAATCTGGGCAATCCAAATGCCTTTTGTAATGCTGTTCCTCCTTTGAAAATCCCTCTAAATCCTGATTGTGAAAGAAAGGACAGTATCCAATATTGTACATAATCTTTCTCCTTTTGATATGGGTTAAATCCCGGAGGCCCATATTTATTCAATTCTTCCCTGTTTAGCATACCTTATCAACCTCTTTAATTTTTTTTCTGATTTTTTATTTATTAGCTTTTTCACTTCTTCAATATTTATTTTATCCAACGCATCTAACAACACAATTTCCGGACATGCTCTCGGATAATTTAATGAATCTGCAAAAGCCTTTTCAGGAGAAGCAAGAAGAATTCCTGCATTTCTGTAAAATCTTCCAAATTCATTATTTTTTATTCTATATTCACGTATTCCCATTCCAGAAATTTTGTATTTCTTTGCCCTTCTGGTTACTGCCATTTGTACGTATTTTGGTATTTGAGTAGTTAGTTTATGTAGGGCTAAAGCAGAATGAAAGGAAACGTATGCTGGTTTTGAAACTTCTGATGCTATTGCTTCTGGCATTGAATCCGGGAAGGCCCACCATCCATTTTTTACTTTAATGAGCTCTCCCCTAATTTTTAATCTGTGCAATACAACTCTTGCATAAACTGGTTTTCCAAGTAGTGCAGCATACTCCCTTGTTCTAAATGCTGCCTTTCCAGCTGTTTTCATTGCCTTCAATATTTTATCCATTTTGCTCACTTTGTTATCAAATATGATAACAAAACATGCAATATTTATAAATCTAACGTTTATTCAGTTCCAGATACTCAATTGGAATATCGCTAAATTGATCAATTTGGTAAATATATGTAGTTTCTATTCGCTGAACAATTTCTGAAAATTTGAACTTAATATCCATAATTATTTCTCTAAGCTTATCCACAGATTCCACTTCAATATCTATAACCAAATCCCAGTTACCAAGAACCTTCAAATGATGAATTATATTTGGATGAAGATTGCAGTAAGTAAAGAATCTTCTCTCCTCTTTTTCAGTTAAGTTCTTTAGTTTAATCAATACTCTATGCCTTGGATATCCTAGTTTTACATGATCTGGAATCATTGTATAGCATTGGATTATTCCACTACTCTCTAGTTTTTTTATTATTCTAACTACTTTCTCATATGATATTTTCACTTTATTTGCTATTTCTGAAATTGGTGTTCTTGCATTAAAGTTGAGCATTGAAAGAACCTTTCTCTCACTCTCCTCAAGTTTTACTTCTACAGGAGCACCTGTAAACGCAACATTTGGGGTTATTTCCTCACTTTTGATTAAATAATTTCTATTAAACCTAGAGAATCCAATTGGAATTACAGTATCCCATTCTAAGAAATAGTTACTGAATTTATTTTGTAATTCCCTCATAATTTCATTCAAATGGTGAACTCCTTTCCCATCTATTGCAAGAATTACATCTGCATATCCCTGTCCTCTCATAACTATTGGAATATACTTATGTTTGTTCAAGTATGCATAGAATTCCTTCTCCTTATCCGTAGTCATATTTTGTAATTTTATAAAATGCAACCCAAAGAAATATCCTAAGCCTCTATACTCAACCATTGGCCAGCAATTAAGTAAAATTCCATTCTTGTATAAGTTTTCTATTCTATATTTTATTACCTGAGGACTGGTTCTTAGCGCCTTGGCTATTTTTGAATAAGATGCTCTAGAATCTCCATCTAAGTAAAAGAGTATCTTTCTATCCAAGGAATCTATTTTTTCCATAAATATACTTTATCCAGTATTCTTTTAAATTTATCGTAAAATTCTATAAAAACACTGATTTTTTAAAAAATATCCAAAGTAAGTTTTAAATTAAATAGAAAGTGTATATTATTGTGGAATTATGTGCGGAATAGGAGCTGTACTTGGAAATACAAACGCAGAAGAGTTGCTACTGAAATCCCTGGAAAAAATTCTTCATCGTGGACTTAAACCTTTTGAGATAGAAGCTGGAGAAGATTATTCGCTAGGAGCAAATAGACTTCCAATTGTAGATAGAGAAAATACTCAACAACCAGTAAGGAATGAAGAAGGAAATTTAATTTGCGTATTCAATGGAGAACTATTCAACTATTCAGAATTAAGAAAATCCCTTGAAGAACAAGGCCATAGTCTAAATAGTTCTTGTGATAGTGAACTTTTACCTCATCTTTATGAAGAATATGGAGAACAAATGCTAGAATATTTAGATTCTGAAATGTACGCATTTATAATTTATGATCAAAAAACTAAGAGCTATTTTGCTGCAAGAGACCCAATTGGAGTAAAACCTCTTTATTGGGCAGTTGCTGGTTCAACTGTTTATTTTGCTTCGGAAATTAAGCAATTAGTTCATTTTGAACAGATTAAGGAAATACAAGTTGTTCCTCCAGGCCATTATGTAAAAGATGGAAGAGTAGTAAAATACTCTACTCTACTAGATAAGAAAAAACTTCTTACTGTTCCATTAGATGAAATGATCCAAAGAGTAAGAACTCTTCTTTATGAAGCTGTAAGAAAAAGAGTACAAACAGATCTTCCAATTGGAGTATTCCTAAGTGGAGGTTTAGACAGCACTGCTATTCTTTCTATTGCAAGAAGATTCCATCCAAATGTTACTGCCCTACTTGTTGGAAAAAAAGGCTCTCGAGATCCCTATTACGCAGAAAAATATTGTAAAGAATTTAATGTTCCTTATAAATTCCTAGAATCTCCTTCTGAAGAAGAACTAGAGAAAAGAATTCAGGAAATAATTTATATAACTGAAACCTTTGAACCAAATGTAGTTCGCCAGTCTGCAATTTCCTTTTATATTTCAAAACTTGGGAAAGGATTTAGAATAATTCTATGCGGAGAAGGAGCAGATGAGATTTTTGCTGGCTACCCAGAATTTGAAGGAGTTTCTCCTGCTGAAATAAATACTCTAAGTCTAGAATTTCTAAAGGATCTCCATAGGACCCAACTTCAAAGGGTAGACCGCACCTCCATGCATTTTACTGAGGAGGTAAGGGTTCCTTTTTTAGATTCTGAACTAGTTGCGTATGCACTGAGAATTCCAGGGGAGTATAAAGTAAGGGAGGGAACTACTAAATGGATTTTAAGAAAAGCCATGGAACTAGAACTTCCAGAATATATTTGCTGGAGAAAAAAAGTTGTTCTTTCTGAAGGTGCAGGATATAAGGGAAATGATCCTTCTGATGGGATGTTCAGTTCTTTTATAGAACGAAAAATGAGTGATGGAGAATTTGAAAGAGTAAAAAAAGAATTTAGCCCCTGGAATCTGCGCACAAAAGAAGAAGCTTATTATTTCTCTATATTTAGAGATTTTAATTTTCATAAAGGAACATTTGCAAAGAAAAGAGTAAGGGCAAACAGAACAAAGAGCGTGAGAGTATGCTAAGTCCTTTACTCTCAAAAAGATTCAATCGTTATCCTCCGTACTTGCTAAATCATTTTGAGAAGGATTTGTATTTTGTAATGTTCTGGGGCGCTCTTGGAAAAGTTATTGCAGACAATGAAGATCTGGAAACAATTATATTTCTAAAGAAATTTAGAGAAGAACTTGAAACCAATTTAGGTAAGAAAACCCAGTTTAAGATAATTCTCGCAGATGTGCATGCGAGAATGAATGGTTTTGAGGACTTAGGAACATATACTTACCTTCAGCACATAAAAGACATGCTAGAAAGTAATGGTTTTGAAACAGTTTACCTGAGCTCTCTTTGGAAGAACTGGGGAATTACTCTTGAAAAAATAACTAAAACTATTGGAAAATTTAAGGTAACTAATACTAAATTGCTTGATTCTTTAATTAACTCCTCAAAAAAACACTATAAATTAGGAAATCCAAAAGAAGGAGCTCTAAAATACTACTCAATGAGGAAAATTGAGAGAACTTTCCTAGAATCTGAATTCAGAGATTCTATTTTTCTTACCTATAATCCTCCTTATTTTAGGGAAATACTTCCAGAAATGCCTACGCTTTACATATACGCTAAAAAAGGATTTTCTAAGCCTCCTTGGATTCCTTAAATCATATCAAAGACCATTCTGGAATGAATTTGAAATTCAATGGAGTCAACTTTCATTAGGAAAGCAATTTAAATTTAATCAGTTAATTATTATCATGATAAACGAAGGCATACTTAAATCTGGGACAGACTCTGTTTCTAGATTTATTAAAATTTACAGCGGTCTTCCTATTGAGGAGAGGAGCCAAGTAATTGCAGTATTAAACGACCAGCCAATAAATTGGAATATGGCATATCGTGAAATAAAACAATCTACTGAATTAGGAAAACATATCCTACAAACATTAGAAAAGCTGGGAATAATATGAAGTGGTAATATGGTTTCTGAAGAAGAAGTTAAGCTTGTTCTTGCAAGATTGGATTCAATGCCGCAAAATATGAAATTGTCCATAGGTAAATACGGATCCTTTAGTAAGTTACAGCTTATCAAACAGGTTGAAGAAAAAACTGAAGTAGGCGAGTTAGTAATCAATATGTACATGAATTATTTACGATCTTTTAAAGATGAAGTGAAATAATGGAAAGCAGATGCTTTCTTTTGACAACTCCGGAACACGATGATACGACTATGTACTGTTCTAAATGGAGTAATCAGATAGTTGAAATTGCTAAGGATAAGGGTTTTGAAGTAATCAATCTAAACGGAGAAAAGGCAACCCGAAGTAATTTTGAGAGCAGAATAAATACGAATAATCCTATTTTTGTAATGTTTAACGGACATGGCAGCCCTACAGTCATTACAGGCCATAATAATGAGACGATTCTTGAATATGGAAATAATGAAATTTTAGTTAAAAATAGGCTGGTATACGCCTTGTCTTGTGATTCTGCCTCAAAACTAGGATTAGGTTGCAAGAGAAATAACGTAAAGGCGTTTATAGGTTACGGATTACCGTTTATGTTTATTATAGATAGCAATAGATCAACTTCTCCATTGAAGGATGAATTTGCAGCTCCGTTCTTTCGAGTTTCTAATTCTATTCCTCTGGGCCTGCTCAAAGGAAATTCTATTAGCGAAGCGATTAAGAAAGCAGATACTCAATTGGAAAAAGAAGTAGAATATTTGAAAACCCATTATACTTTTGAGGCTGCCCATATTATTCCAACCCTATATTGGAATAAAATTGCCTTGCACGTAGAAGGCGATTCAAAAGCCAGAATATAATTAGTATGCTATTGCGTCAAATCTTGAAGCGGTTTAATTTATAAAAACAATTACTTGTATATTTTGATTAATTTCTAGACAATTCGTGGTCATTTATGCTCGGCGATTATAAACCCCAAGAAATCGAATCAAAATGCAAAAAGTACTGGGAAGAGAATAATACTTACAAATTCAACAATCCAGGACTCAAGACCTCCAAGACTTCTAAACCAGTTTATTCAATAGATACTCCTCCTCCTTTTACAAGCGGAGAATTACACATGGGCCATGTTCTCTCTTACTCATTTTTTGATTTTGTAGCAAGGTACAAAAGAATGAGGGGATTTGAGGTATTTTACCCTCAGGGATGGGACACACAAGGATTTCCAACTGAAACAAAAGTAGAAAAGAAATATGGAAGATTACCTCCAGTTGAGTTTAGAGAAAAATGCGTAGAATGGACCAGGGAATTCATTGCAAGAATGAAAACCCAGATGATTGATTTAGGATTCTCTCCAGACTGGTCTTATGAATACAAAACAATGGACCCAGACTATCATAGAAAAGTCCAACTCTCCCTAATCCAAATGTACAATAAGAAAATGGTCTATAGAGGAGAACACCCAGTATTCTGGTGCACTAAATGTTCCTCAGCAATTGCAAAAGCAGAAACAGAAGAAGCAGAATCCCAGGGAATATTGAACTATATAATATTCAAAGGCCCAAAAGGAGAACCTTTGCAAATCGCAACAACTAGGCCAGAACTTATGCACGCATGCGTAGCAGTAATGTACAATCCTGAAGATTCTAGATACAAAAATTTAGAAGGAAAGGAAATAGAAACAGCCCTAGGAAAAAAAGTAAAAGTATTTCCAGATAAGGATGTGGAAAAGGAATTTGGAACTGGATTACTAATGGTCTGTACATTTGGAGATATTCAGGATGTAGTTTGGACTCATAGGTATAATCTTCCAATTATAGAAGCAATAGATGAGCATGGAAAACTAATTAATGCAGGAGAATTTACTGGAATTAAACTAGCAGAAGCAAAGAAAAAAATTATAGAAAAATTAAAAGCTGAGGGAAAAATCCTCAAACAAGAACCTTTGAAACAATCAGTTAAAGTTCATGATAGATGTAAAACTCCAATTGAATTAAAAAATTCTCTTCAGTGGTTTGCAAATATAAAAGGCCATAAAGAGGAAATAAAATCCATGGCTTCAAAAGTTGAATGGATTCCTTCTTTTGGAATTCACTACTTAATAGACTGGGCAGATAATGTGGACTGGGACTGGTGTATTTCCAGGCACAGAATCTTTGGAACTCCAATTCCATTTTATGTTTGTGATAAGTGCGGATACAATGAACCAGTGGAAGAAAAGAATCTGCCTTTTTACCCAGAAAATGCAGAGAAAAAACCCTGTCCAAAATGTAAGGCCCAACTAACTCCTGAAAAAACAGTTTGTGATTGCTGGGTTGATTCTTCTATTACTCCATTAATTATTTCAGGCTGGCCAGAAAAATCATTTGAGAAGGTTTACCCAATTAGTTTAAGGCCCCAGGGAGTGGAAATAGTTAGAACCTGGGCATTTTATACAATTTATAGAAGCGGAGTAGGGCTTACAGGCACTCCTCCTTGGAAAACAATTCTTCTAAATGGAAATTTACTTGCTCCTGATGGAAAGAAAATGAGTAAATCCTTAGGAAATGTAATTTCTCCACAGCAATTAATGGAAAAATATCCAATGGATGCAATAAGGCAGTGGGGGGCACTTTCTGGTGCAATGGCTAAGGATAGGCCATTTTCTTATGAAGATTTGAATAGATCCAAATCCTTCTGCATAAAATTATGGAATGCCTCTAAATTTGTAGAAGGGGCAATTACAGATTATAAACCTAAGAAAACTCCTAAGCTAAGAGTAATTGACAGGTGGATTCTCTCTAGATTAAACCAAACTATTCGTGAATTTACTGAATCAATGGATAAATTTGAATTCCATACTGCACTTCACTCCATACATGATTTCTTCTGGAGTGATTTCTGTGATAATTATCTAGAATATACAAAATATAGAATCTATGATTCTCCTGAGCCAACAAAAGTCGGCTCAGTCTCTTTACGATCA
>CAYYPF010000002.1:0-17655 GCA_964473475.1 Microcaldota archaeon
GCATTCATTTGCAGTACATTGCTCAGTAGTTAAACAATCTGAGCTGGTTGTACATGCGGTTTCTGAACTCTCTGGACAATCACTTAAATCTATAACCACTTCTTTTTCTGTCATTGTATATGTTGATGGAAGACTTTCTGGTATTAATTTATATGTTCCAGATTCTGAGATTGTAAATGAAGTTTTTCCATCAGATATCTCAGCAAGTACTGTATCTTGGAAAGGTGGACCGGTTTTATCCACTAATTTAATATTTCCACTATTCAATGCTGAGGAAATAGTAACTAATAGTTTTTTAGTAGTGCAATCAAAGGAAGTTGACATAGTTATGCTGGTTTGATCATCAGAAGAAGATTGAAGGGTTGTTGGTGCACTGTAAGCTGTTCCTGAGTATCCATACCCACCTCCTGAAAAGTGAGGTATTGTTACCCAGATTCTATTTGCACCAGTATTTACGTAACAGGTTGAGGTTTGAACACTTGTACTGCAAGGTAATTTGTTTGATTCATTGAATATATTTGAGACATTATAATAGTCCGCATAATGGGCAGGCACATTTGCACCAACACTATTACCATAGCTTGCATCTGTTGAATTCCAGATTTGATTCCAGTCCTCATCATACAATTTGCTAAGCACCACAGTAATCGGAGAACTATCAACTAGTTCTGTATCACTATATGGAAGTGATACTGAAGCATTATCAAATACTCTTGGTCCCATGCTTCCAAACCTCTGGAATCCGCTGAATGCGCTTCCAGAAGAGGATTCAGTTGGAGAGGTATCCATAGAGACATCTGGAGGACCAGAGGCAATGAGATTTACATTATAGTATTTTACCATTGTACCGCTTGGAATGTGGTATGTTCTGATTGAAACATTTCTTCCAGCAAGAGTGAATGCTAATGGATGGAACCCACCACTTGGACTTCCTCCAGAGCCAATTTCCATTGTTGCAACTGCACATCCAGAAGGAGATTCTGGAATATCACAAGTTGAATTAGAATAATAGAAGGTTATATTCAGGTTACCTAGTGCACCGCCTCCAGAGCCGGCCTGCATAGCAGAACCTGGAAGATTAATGTACTTTGGATTTGTGAGCGTACTCATATTTATTGTTATTTCTTTTGGTGCTGCACCCATGCTGAAAACTTTTAGGGATACATTCGCAGCAGAGTTAATCAATGGAACAATAAATGCTCCAGAATCATTAGACCTGACCATCATAGTATATGTTACTGGTTCGAGGAAACTTGCAGGTGCAGTTATATTAAACAGAAGTTCCATTCCTGCACTCTGGTTCATTATTGAACCTGTTGAACTATTTATATAAAACACATTCTTTGAGCTGTTTACATCCGTAGTTCCAAAATTCATTCCTAGGGTATCTACAAATGTTCCATTCATGGCTCTTAGGGTGAGATTCAAATCAGAGGGATAGTTTGTACCAAGAGTTGTCATTGTGAAGTTCTGGAATGCACCAAAATAGTTTCTATCTGTATCATTCGCACTCATAAATAGAATATAATTAGTTGCTTGGACCCCAGTTGGAATTGAAAGCGAGTAGTTTCCATTCCAGGAATCAATATAATTGCCTGATTGCTGTATTGTAAAGGGAGTTCTTCCTGGGCCATAATGAATAATCCATTCTGTTCCTATTACGTCTGCAGGGAAAAATCCTGCCTGGAAGCTCACTTCAGTGGAGTTTCCGATTATAGAAACATTTCCGCTTACATTTGCTAAGGCTTGTGTAAAGTTCATTTGCATGGTGAATGTTCCATTGGCCAGAGTACTGTCAGTTAAATTTCCCCCATTAATTATATACTGGATAGGCACTATTGTTATTCCCTGGTTTACTCCAATCATATTTCCACTTTGCCATACGTATAATGAATAATTCTTATTTGCAATAAGTGTAATGGTTACATTTGTAAGGGGAGAAACACTACTGTTTGAAGAAACTTCCATACCATATTCCAGGTCTCTTAGTGAGTATGCAAAACCAGTTCCTTCATTAGATACATTTACTGCACTTAAATTAAGAATAGCTGCAGGAACAAGGCCTATAGAGATATTATAGTTTTGTATGGTATGAAGGGTGCTATTAATTTCTGAAAATGGCATAATTGGAAGGGTGTTTGAAGCATATGCAACTGCACCAGTGCTGTTTGTCCAGGTAACTTTGAATTCCAGCATGAGTGAAGAATCCTCATAAGTAATATTGAACCAACCGCTTGCATTTGTAAGGGTAGTATTCTGCAATGTTTTTACTTGCTGGCCTCCTCCGCCAGAATAATTGTACATGCTTACGTTTGCCTGATTCGCTGCTGTTCCATTGTGTGCAAAAATAATTGTTCCGTAAGTAGTAACCTGTGCTGCTAAAACTAAACCTAACAAAACTAATGCGAAAATAAATATTTTGGTTTTCATAGGATTCAATTGGAAGAGCAGGTATAAAAACCTTCTTTTCCCTTAACTTTTTAAAATAAGTTGAATAAACTATAATTATGGATCTTATAAGCCCTAATTTCTCGGATTTATTGGAAGCAAATATAGAGATAAAACAATTCCCAGATGGGGAGAATTACGTAAGAATTCTTGAACCAGTTGGAAAAGGAGAGGTTAGATTATTCCATAGATTATACCCAAACCAAGATCAACTACTAATTCAAGTATTTTTAATACTTAAAACCCTAAAAGAAAAGGGCGCAGAAACAACCTTAGTTGCGCCTTATCTTCCGTATGCGAGGCAGGATAAAATTTGGAAGGAAGGGGAGGCATTTAGCTCAAAATACATTTGTGAAATGCTTGCTTGGGCAGGAGTGGAGAAACTAATTACATTTGACTGTCATTTCCTAAAAAAAGAAGGGGAGTTTGAGTATAATGGGCTGAAAATCAGGAATATTTCACTGAATAGAAGACTAATTGAATATGCAAAAAAAGAATTTGGAAAAGGCCTTTTAGTCATCTCTCCAGATATGGGGGCTAACTATATGGTTGGCCCAGGAGGAAAGAGCATGGAGAAGAAGCGCGGAGAGTACATAGAAGGAAATGAGGCATATAGGAAAATAGAGGAAATGAATGTTGATTTTGAGGTTAAGGGAAAGGAGGTTCTAATTATTGATGATATAATTGCTGGAGGAGGAACAATGATTAAGGCAATTGAGAACATGAAAAAACATGGGGCAAATAAGATTTATTGTTGTGCTACTCATGGGTTGTTCCTAAAGGATTCATTAGAAAGAATAAAGGGAATGTGCAATGGAATTTTCACTTCAAACACAGTTCTAAATTCAGTTTCTAAGGTAAATTTCTTAGGGGAATTGGATTTGAAAGAGTAATGGGTAAATTCTATGGTTGAACTAATAAAGCCTTCTTGGAGAGAAATTGCCTCTTATTCTAAACAACTCTGTAAAAGAATTAAGAGAGAATATAAACCAGAAATTTTGGTTGGGATTTCAAGAGGGGGATTGGTTCCTGTAAGATTATTTTCAGATTATTTGGATAATTATAATGTTGGGATTATACGAGTGGTATTTTATAAAGGAATAAATGAAAGGGAAAAGGAACCAAAAATTGAACAGCCATTAACTATTGAAATCAAGAATAAGAAAGTACTTTTAGTAGATGATGTTGCAGATACTGGACAGAGCTTGAAGGTTGCAATTGAGTATATAAAATCACTTGAGCCTAAGGAAGTGAAGGTTGCTTGCTTGTATTATAAACCAAATTCAATTTTCAAACCAGAGTATTATGCAGAAACTACTTCTGCGTGGATAGATTATCCTTGGGAGCATGAGGAAACTAAGAAAAAACTAAAACAAATGAAGAAGAGTGAGGAAAATTGAAATTATATTTAAATAAAATCTATAAATAATATAAACTTGAGATAGATATGAAAAAGGGATACATTATTTACATGATTATTATTCTCTTGTTTGCAGCACCAATACTTGTAACTCCAGTTTTTCTTTACAATCATGAGAATGCATTCAATAAGATGCAAACATTGTATGCGTTCGCCTGTCATCAGTTGACTTCCAGATCATACTGTTATTTTCCAGAAAAGGGAGCAGTTGAGGATTGTTATTCTTCAAGCGAATACAAACCAAATAAAGAAGCAATTGTAGAGAAGAATGGATTGAATGGATATAAGTTTCCAGTTTGTGCAAGAGATCTTGGAATTTATTTCTTTATGATTTTAGGGGGATTTTTTGTATTTGCAATAAGTAAGCAGGAGGAAATGGTTCCGCCTAATCCGCTCTGGCTTATACTTGCATTAATTCCAATTGGATTGGATGGAGGAACTCAATTATTAGGAATGAGGGAAAGTACAAATTTAATTAGATTTATTACTGGAGCAATTGCTGGATTTGTGATGCCATTCTATATTGTTCCGATTTTGAACCGAATTTTTAGATCATAGTAACCGAAATCGGTTACATCACCACAAATTGAAAACTCAACACAATTTGTGGATAAAGGAATATTTTTATATATTCAATTCGTAATTCTTATATCCTGAGACAACTAAAAAAGTCGTCTCAATCTATGTCAGGAACGACGCATCGTTCCTGAGCAGCTAGAAAACATTGTTATGTTTTCTGGATACTAAACCATCGTCAGCTATACAAAGGTTTTAAATCGGTTTTACTTAATTGGTTTAGTATATGCCGGATCCAAATAAAAAAGTAAAAAAAGGAGTAGAACTGGAAGCAGAGGAGTATGTGGCTCCAGCTCTTCCATTAGTTCTTCCATTAAATCCTAAAGAAATTGGAGGAATAGATGATGGGTTTGGGGATGCAAGAGGAGCAAGGGCTCATTTAGCAACAGATATTTATGCAAATAATGGAGTGAGTGTTAGATCTGCTGCGAATGTTAGAGGGGAAGTTGTAGCTGTGGGCGGAAAAGAAACAGTAACTCCTGAGCAAAGAAGCGTATATAATAAATGGAAAGGGGGTGGGCGGAATGGGAACCCTCCAAAGATGAATTATAGTTCTGGAAAATTTGCAACTGTAAGGTATATTTCAGAAGAAAGGGCAATATTCTATATTACTTATTGGCATCTTTCAAGCATTAATGTGAATAAAGGAGATGAGGTAAAACCTAATGAAACTGTAATTGGAAAAGTAGGGAAAACTGGAACAACTGTAGAACACCTGCATATGGCAGTATATTTCTCAATGAAAAAAGAAAAAGAAGGGGTAAAATATTTTGGATATGTAAATCCGATAAATTACTTAAGAGAAGATCTTAAAGAAGCAGGAATAACTCCTAAATACAAGTGCAGATTATGTGAACAGGGAAGATGGGATAAACGAATGGATAGTAAAATATACTGGTATGATGCAAATGTAGGCAGATTTCCTCCAGAAAAAAAAGATCTTAATGAACATTTGAAAAAAATTGGGATTGAACCTCCAGATCAAACTAAGGTAATTATAATGAGAAAAAAGGAAGAACCAGAAAAAAGAAAATTAGCAATTGCTTGAACAAATTGAAAATAATAAAAATAAGAAAAAATCTCAGAACCAAAAATAATTGTGGAACTAGCAAATGCTTCTCTAAGATTGTTCATTTACTTCTGTTTCTCTTAGAAGAATGAGCAAATAGTTATTTTAGTATTAATTGTTTTTTCGATTATTTTAACCTAATTGCTTCCAGGTTCATTAATGCTTGTGCAGGTCTTCTCATCATAAGTGAAGCAGATCTTGCAAGATCATCAGTTTTTTCCGGATCTCCGTGCATTGTGAATATTCTGGAGGGATTTGGCCGCATGTTTTTTATAAATGCCATTAATTGTGAGCGGTCTGAGTGCCCGGAAAAGCCTTCAACTGTTTCTACTCTCATTTTAATTTCCTGAGTAACTGATCGTCCATCATCATCCATGAGCGGAACTTCCTTAAGTCCTCTTTGAACCTTACTTCCAAGAGAGAGCGGGCTTTGGTAACCTACAAACACCATTGTATTTCTAGACTCTCCAGACATTAATCTAAAGTATTCTCTGGAAGGCCCTCCGCTGAGCATACCTGAAGGTGCAATGAATATTGCTGGTTCTGCATCTACAATTGCTGCCCTATCCTCTCCTTTTACAACCTTAATCAAATCCCATTCAAACGGAGAATTATTCGAGAGAATTCTTCTTCGCAGGGATTCTCTTAAATATTCAGGATAAGCAGTATGAATAGCTGAGGCTTCAAGAACCATTCCATCAATATATATTGGAGTATTGAAGTCTGGATCTTTTGCTAAATATTGCTCAAGAACTAAAAGAATTTCCTGGCTTCTTCCAACAGCAAATACCGGAATTAATACATTTCCTTTATTTGTAATTGTTTCTTTTATTACTTGAATTAATCGATTTTCCATATCTACTCTATTTCGAATTACATCATCCCTTCCACCGTAAGTACTTTCTATGAATAAAGTTTCTGCTCTTGGGAAGATTGTTTGCGCTGGATCAAATAATCGAGTAAATCCGAATTTCATATCTCCGCTGAATACAATATTATGAGTACCTTCTCCTACATGCAAGTGAACCATTGCACTTCCAAGAATATGGCCTGCATTGTATAATGTCATCTTAATTTCCGGAGTAATATCTACAACCTCTCCATAATCAACAGTGATTATATGCTTCAGTTCTTCTTGGATATCTTTCTTTTCATAGGGAGGTTCTGTACCCAAGCCTTTCTTAGAGAGTGAAATGTAATCCTGCTGAAGGAGAATCATTAAATCCCTTGTTGGAGGGGTGCAGTAAACTGGGCCATCATATCCATACTTGAATAAATATGGAAGGAAACCCATGTGGTCGATGTGTGAGTGTGAAATTATTACTGCATCAATTGAATCCAGGGTTGTTCCCATCATGTTTAGGTATGGGTAAGCCTTTTCTGGATCAGTGCTTGCCGGGTGTACCCCGCAATCAATAAGCACCCTGTTGCTTTGGGTTTGTATAAGCAAACAAGATCTGCCTACCTCGTTGAATCCTCCAAGTGTAACTGCCCTTATCCATTCTGTTTTGGGTGCTTCCTGGAATATGCTTTTTCCTAATTTGAGCAAAAATTTCTTTCGATCCTCTGCTCCAGAGATTATACTTTTTCGTACTCCATTCAATGTTGCAGAAGGAATAGTTGGTGCCCTTAAAACCTTTGGGGACCAGCCAGTTGAGAGCATTATGTCTTTTAGAAGCATGCCGTGCTTGCCTATTACTAGGCCAGGTTTATTTGCTTCTATGTAAACCTCGGAGAATATTGGATTAAAAAGTATGTTTGTAATTCCTGCTTCTGCTGGAACTAGTTGTTCTATTTTTTTCTTTGCCTCTTCTACTCCTGTGAGTGCTGAAGGGTCAACCCTTACAACTACTTTTTTCTTAAGTGCTCCTGCGAGTTGCTTTATGAGCTGATCATTTGAATAAAATGATTGAATATTTTTTATATAAATTGCAGTAGTAAGCCCTTCAGGAACTACAGCTGTAACACCGCATTCTGCAGGCATTATCTCATGCACTACTTGTTCAAGTTCTTTTTGTTTCATACCTATAATCACCATGTTTAGTTTTTTTATGTCAAGGAGTTTGCTCCTGTGAATTTGGTTATCTTTGTATTTTTTTATATTTAATGGATAAACTACCTTTAGATAAGAAAATAAAAATCAAAAATAAAAAACAAAAAAAATTCTAAAGTTGTATTCTTCATTATTAGTTGAATAGTTAGGAACTAATCAATTTTTTTACTTCCTCTTTCGAAAGGCGTCTGAATCCTTTTTTTGTAAGCACAACTACATCAACGCTTTCTCCTGTTGCTGCATCTCGTTTCATCGCAGCAGAGATTGCTTTTGCAGCGATCCTTGTTCCATTATCCAAGAGAAGATCATCCTTGTAATACTCTTCAAGTACACCGTATGCAATTGGTGAACCGCTTCCTGTTGCAGTAACCTTTTCTTTAGTCGTCCCTCCGAGCATATCTATGGAGTAAACACTGTATCCTGAATCATCTACCCCTCCGAGCAACAATTGAACGAAGAACGGATAGAATTTGTACTGCGAAAGAATGTTTGAAAGGAGATTTGAAACTGCATCAACTGAGGGCTTTTTTCCATGCCTTAGTCGGTAGAGCTGCACTTCTGCCTTCATCCATCTTACAAGTTTTTGAGCATCACCTACTGAGCCTGCAATGGTCATAGCAATGCCATCACCGATCTCATATATTTTATCAATATCTTTACTAGCAATCAAATAACCCATAGTTGCTCTTCTATCAGAAGCAAGAACTACCCCATCTTTACAGACAAGCCCTACAGTTGTAGTACCTGTTTTTCTTCCATTTTCAGAAATATCTTTTTCCATATTACCCCAACCTTTTTCATTAATTTTTTGCTAATATGGAGAGATATGAACTATTTCGTTCATCATGATTTCCATATTATCGCCTTATTTTTTAGGAGGATACTGATTAGAATCTATAAATATACTAATATTTAAATCTTTAGAATTCCCTAATAAATAATTAAAGAATTCTATCTGTCAGAATATTCCCTTATAACAATTGAACATTCTGACATGCTTTCTTATAGAGTTTGAAATTTAATCTAATTCAATGTAATAAAATTAACTAATTACATATAATACATTGTTTAGAAACATTTAAAAATGGATGGGCCACTGTTTTTAAAATATACAGTTCTACTAAAAACCATGCGCGAAATTACAATTGTTGTTG
Source organism: Microcaldota archaeon (assembly GCA_964473475.1). GTDB lineage: Archaea > Micrarchaeota > Micrarchaeia > Anstonellales > Bilamarchaeaceae > CAYYPF01. Next base: position 8,721 of record CAYYPF010000002.1, read on the forward strand.
AGGATAATACGATTATGATTTCAGAGGAGGACTTTCACAAGTTCAGGGAGATTAGAAAGCATGGGATTGGGCCAGCTAAGCTATTTCTAAATGAAATTGTAAAACAACAGCTTCCGTTTGAACTTTCCGAGAATTATTCTGTAATTGAGGAAGCAAGTGAACGGATGCTTTCTAAGATTGGGTATGCAATTGCAGAGGAAGAGGAGAAAAAATCTGTGAGGAAAGTGGATTCAGTTAAAAAAGCTCCAGCAAAGAAAAGGAAGAAAAAATAGAAAATTAATTGTTTTACAGCGATCCAAAATAAACTTTCAGATCGCAGTCTAGCAAACCAATCCCAGCAGCCTTACACATAAAATATTGGCTGCACATAAATGGAAGGATTTGAACATAAAATAGGTAAAAAAGGTAAAATAAACGGACACAGTAGAAAGGGATAACGGGGTTAAAGGGGAAAGAAAAAATATGAAAAAAGAGACCAAAAAATCAATTTTAGCGTTTTTAGGTGGAATGATTTTGGGTATAGGAGGATTTGCCCCATAAGTGGATGATTTTTGAAAATATATTTAACCCCTAAATATTTTTTTCCTATGGTATTTTAGGTATTTGAGTCTTTTTTCGTTTAGAAATATAGATTTTAGAGCATAATCTTTTAGATAATTTTGTAAGTCACCTGATAATTCCTCAGACATTATGATTTTACCACAGTCTTCAAAAGAGATATACCCCAAATCAAAAAGCATATCCATATTCTTACTTAACAATAATCCATTATCTGGGTCGTATGCCTCATCCTTTGATGAATTAATAAACGGCTTGATATGACTTGCCACTAATGAAGGATAATCTAAAAGTTCCAACATACACTCCACTTTTCCCAACTTTTCTGAGCTTTCTTCTTTTAATTGGTTTTTATAAATTCTATAAAGATAAGAATCTCTCTTATGTTCCTTTTCTCTTAAGTAATCTCCAAACTCAACTTGTGCATCATCTTCAAAATATAAATCTCCCTTAACAAACATTAAGTCATCTAATCTAATCAGTATTGTATGTAAATGTCCTGCCTGATTATATTTTCTTTCTATAAATCTTATATTTTTTGCCTGTTTTCTTGCCTTCGCTAATTCTTCTTCAGTTAGATATCCTTTTGGAACATTATTTATTTCTATTGTCATTAAAGCGGAAATATCCTCTTTAGATAATTTTCCAACTTCCTCTAAGGTTTTTATTAAGAAATTTATCTCTCGCTTATTAGAGTCATTAGTAACAGAACGATTAAAACTTGAATTTGTATAGACAATTTTAGAAAAAATAGATTTTCTTCTTCTGCTTGTTTTGGCTTCTAAAAATAAAGGGGTATCTTCGTGATAAGTTTTTAACTGAAAATTGATAAATCCCAACTTTACAAATTGATTTATGCTTTTACGAACAGAAGCCATATCTTCTTTAGGGTAACTTGTGTATACTTCTTGTTGTAATGCGTTAAATAATTTTGATGAATAATTTTTTTTCTTATTTTTATTTACAAAGTCAACAATAATTCTTAATGTACCTATAAACCTATCACTATTGATATCAGAATACTCTAATGTTATCTTCCAGTAATCTTCATATAGTTGAGCCATAATAAAATAAACTACCTCATGTTTTTATTCTTTACTATAAATAAATATTCTTTATTATCAGTCTTTGTTTCTTTTCCCGTTATTTGATAGTTATGTTTTTTCTCAATAATATTAACATCTTTCGAAAATTTCTTAATTAATTTAATTAATGCTTCCTTGCTCGGATATGAAGAATTGTTATAACTCATAATCCAATACTTATATTTCTTTAATTTAGAAAACAATCTCTCAAACAATTCTAAAGAAGCTTTTTTATCTATAAAGTTATTATCAAAGGGTTTGCTTACTTTAGAATTAATAAAATTATCAAGGAATCCATAAAACCCAAAATAGTTATTCATTGTTCCCGTATATGGTGGGTCTAGATATATCAAATCAGCATTTACTTTAGGGATTATCTTAAATATATCTTCATTATAAGATTTGTTCTTTTTTCCATTATCAAAAATAGAATTATTATATTCTTCAATGTTTTCTAAAAAATGTTCCTTAAATGATTGATTATGATATGCCCTCTTTCTACCATAATGCTTGTAGCTATATTCTTCATCTCTTAATTGCTTAATCTTATCAAATGGTATGTTAAACCTTGAATAAGGCATTTTTCTAATCATAGCCCTTCTTAATAAAATTAAAGCTAATGCTTTTTTGTAAGGGGAGTTTAATTTTTCAATATTCTGTCTATATTGGTCTAATTCCATACACTCATTAGAAAAGAAAAAAACATTTGAATAGTTTTTATAAACAAATCCGTTTATTGGTTTCCCAGAGAAGACTAATTCAATATCTTTATCGGAAATGGTAACATCTGAGTTTTCTATTAAAGATTTTCCTATGAGGTAATTTATTTTTAGAATATCATTACAGATAACTTCATAACCTCTTTTCTTCGCTTCAAAACTTACAGAGCATCCACCAGAAAAAGCGTCAAAAATAGTTTTAACATCTTTAGGTACGTTATTAAATATCCAATCTGCAATTTTCTCTTTATTCCCTATAAAATTAACTCTGGGATAACGTTTATTTTGCATTTTCCAATTCCTCTTTTATTGTTTTGGCTATTGCCTCCGCCATTAGTGGTGGAACAGCGTTACCTACTTGTTGTTGTTGGGATACTTTAGAACCTACAAAAATGAATTTATCTGGAAAAGATTGTATCCTCGCTAATTCCCTAACAGTTAAAGCTCTATTTTGAGAATAATGAAAAACTTTTCTCATATCTCCTGTTATGCAAATAGCTGGCTCATCAGCATTATATTTTATGTATTTTCTTACATCTCCAGATTTAGGTCTTATCTTCTCTGGTATTTGATTACGAGAACCACCATTAGAAATATAAGACATTTTGTTAAGCATTTGTTCAGAATGGCTCATAGCTTCATGATTTGGAATAGTTGAACTTTCTCCAGATTTTAATTTTGGTAGGTCATTTATTGCTTCTTTGATAGTTACCCATTGTTTAATTTTTTGATTATTTAATGTTATTCGAGTATTTTTATCATAGGTTTTTTCTGGAAACTTATTTTGTAAGTTTAATCTATTGCCTATGAAAAATACTCTATTCCTAATTTGTGGGACGCCATAATTTGCAGAATTTAAGATTTTACATTCTATTTTATAGCCTAGTGTTTTAAACAATAAAATGATTTCTTTTCTTGTTTCTCCCTTGTTATGATTATAAACTCTTGCCACATTTTCAATAATAAAAATTTTTGGTTTTAAGATAGAAACAACTCTTGCAACTTCTTTAAATAAGTGATTTCTTGGGTCATCTATAAAACTTCTTCCTATATTTCCTGCCATAGAAAATCCCTGACAAGGAGTACCTCCAATTATAAGATCTATTTCTTTTCCTTTCGTTAATTCTAAAATCTCTTTATTTGTTAAATCCTTAATGTTTTTTTCTATTAAAATATGATTTGGAAAATTCTTTTTATAAGTCTGACAAATGGTTTTTTCAAAATCTATTGAAAATATATTTTTAAATCCTTCTCTCTCAAACCCTAAAGTCATACCGCCAACACCAGAGAATAAATCAATATAAGTAAACTTATAGTTTATCATCTCATCCCCTTCCTTTTTTGATTAGTTCCTCACTCATTTCCCCACCTTCTTATCTTCATATTCACTAAAATCTTTAACTTCTTCTTCACATTTAGGACATTCTGCAATAAATGAATCTCCCATACTTAGGGAAGTTATCTTTATAGTAAAGAACTTAGAAAAACCACATTTATTGCATTTCCTTGGAAAGTTAGCTTTAATTATCTTTTTTATCTCACTATCAAAAGAATCAGGTAAATTTAATTTCATTTCAAAAACTGGGTTTGATACCCCGCTGCTTGCAGCGACCAGTTTTTGAAAGTCATGACCGAATGAGGTATACCGCGCAGCTTGCTGCGGGGTCTCTTCGGTCATGTTGATTCCATTATAGTAAACTAGATTATTGTTCTTATCGATATCATTAAACCGCTCTTTATCTGCATAAAAACTTATAGAATAAAAGAACCCATCACATTCTTTTCCAATCTTATATTTTTTAGCTTGCTCAATCAGTCTCATATCTGAGTTACGCATTATACCAACATTAACTTTAATACCTGGAACTCTTATGATAACACCTTTACAAAGGTATCTTCATAAATAAGATATATAAAGGAAATTAGGGGGGTGCATTCCGAGTCAATTATACCAACCACCAGTATATCCTATTCCCGTAATCTCTACACGCCACATAACCTTTCTTACTTAGGCTTATTAAGTTGTCCTTAGCAGTTTTCCAAGCCATCCTTCCTTTATCTGCGACCTCACTAGTAGTTAATGCCCTTCTAGCATAGTAAAGGATAGTTATTATCTGTCGTTCAGTCCTAGAAAGAATTGGTTTATTCATGGATATGTTCTACCTCTATTTTTGGTTTCTTTTCATGAGATTCCACTATTATTTTGAAAAGTAATTTATCTCCTTTTTTTAGTCCTAATATTCTTTCTATTGCCTTTGGAATCTTAACTGTAAATTGCTTTCCATCATGAAGCAGAGTAACGCTCCGTTCAGTAATGTCTTTGTAGGGTTCTACTATGCCCTTTACCTTCTCAGATATTTTTTCATAGTCTAATTTTATCTCGTCTGGATTATCTTTTCGTACGTTTTGTTTACTATTCATGAATTACTAATCGTACGTAAGGTTTATAAATCGTACGTTTAAACGATACATTTTTAAATATTTACCCACCTAATATTATCATTAATCGTACGAACGATTGGGTAATAAAAATGGAAGTAGAAAAAGTAACATGCAAACACTGTAATTCCACAGATGTTTTCAGAGACGGGATATTTAGCAAACCCCACTGGAACTGGGATTCACAGATGTTCGGATGTCATTCATGCAATAGAAAATTCCATCTTCGTTATCCTAAGGGAAGTCTTGTAAGGGAAGAACCAGTATTAATTATACCAACTCTTCAAGAAAACAGTAAATACCTTCTCATGGGAAAAGTACAATCAGGCTCAAACAAGAGAAAAGCTATTATTCCTTGAACTTCTTGAAAGCCTTTGTTCTCACATACCAGAAGATGAAATAAAAGTAGGGAGACCTTCTATAAGATTCAGAGAAATAGTTTTCTGTATAGTTACTAAACTCTATGAAGGGCTTTCTTCAAGAAGAGTAACTTCTGATTTTAGTATAGTAATGCAAAAAGGCTACATAACCAAGCTTCCTCACTTCAATACAGTCATAAAATACTTCAATGATTCAAAGGTTACTCCTGTACTTACTGATTTAATCAGATTATCTTCAATGCCACTAAAAGACCTAAAATCTACTTTCGCTGTAGATGCAAGTGGATTAAGTTCTGCATTTTATTCAAGATGGTTTGATATAGATTTGGTCATCTAAATGGAAAAGAAAGCAAAGCCCATGATTGGATAAAGATTCATCTTATATGCGGAGTAAAAACAAACATAGTAACTGCCATAACAGTTACTGATGGCAAAGAAAGTGATTTTCCACAGTTCCCAGAGTTAGTAAGAAAAACAGCTGAACATTTTAGAATAAAAGAAATATTGTGCTGATAAAGGATATTCGAGTAGAAAGAATATTGATATTGCTTTTGAAGTTGGAGCTATTCCATATATTGATTTCAAGTCAAATGTTACTGGTAATGCACGTGGAAGTTTGAATTGGAGTAAGATGTTTCATTATTTTCAATTGCACAAAGAAGAATTTATGCAGCGTTACCATCAAAGGAGCAATGTAGAAGGTACATTTAGTATGTTGAAAAGGAAGTTTTCAACTAAATTAATGACTAAGAATGAGATAGCACAGGTAAATGAAGCTCTTGCAATGGTACTCTGCCATAATATTTGCGTAATAATAAGAGAAATATTTGAGAATAGAATAGATACGAATTTTGAAGAGTTTGCACATTTATTTTCTTCTTTGAACATAAACTCAACTAAGAAAATTCAATAGAGTTAATTTATGTGCAAAGCCAATCCCAGCAACAGGAATATTAAACTCCGAATTACTTTATTGGTTTGCTATAGTTGAATGGCTTAGTATTCTTGAAATCAACATGACCGAAGAGACCCCGCAGCAAGCTGCGCGGTATACCTCATTCGGTCATGACTTTCAAAAACTGGTCGCTGCAAGCAGCGGGGTATCAAACCCAGTTTTTGAAATGAATTTAATTAATTCGTATATGAGTAAAATAGATACTGAGACTAGTGCAATTACTCCCCAATCTTCAAGAGTTAAGGGAACTGTGTAGAACCAATCATTTAAGAGATAGACAATTGCCAGTTGGAAAAGAAACGAGAGGAGAAGTGCGCATAATAGATATTTATTTGCGAAAAATTCTTTACTGAAGATTGATTTCTTTCCTACCCTATAATTAAGAGAATTGAATAATTGGAATAATACTAAGGTGCTGAAAGCAATAGTTCTTGCATACTCTTCTCCTTTTGGGAGGTATTGAGTAAACAGAAATAGAATTCCGGCTGTAATAATTATACTCTGAAAAAGGATATTCAGTGCATCAGTTCTATTGATTATAAACTCATTCTTTTTCCTTGGAGGCTGCTTCATTATTTCCTGTACATCAATTGGATCAACACCTAATACGAGTGCAGGAAGTCCATCTGTAAGCAGATTCACCATTAAAATTTGAATTGCGAGCAGGGGGAGGGGAAGACCCAAAATTAATCCTAAAAAGATAACTAAAACTTCTCCTAAATTACAGGAGAATAAATAATTTACAAATTTCTTTATGTTCGCATAAACCCCTCTGCCTTCTTTAATTGCAGAAACAATTGAAACAAAATTATCATCAGTAAGAATCATGCTTGAGGCTTCTTTAGCAACATCAGTTCCAGAACCAATTGCAGTTCCAATATCTGCAAGCTTAAGTGCAGGCGCATCATTTACCCCATCTCCAGTCATTGCAATTATATGGCCTTTTCTTCTGAATGCTTTAACTATTCTGGATTTATGGATCGGGCTAACACGGGCAAATATTCCGATTTTTTCAACTAGTTCATCTAATTGTGAATCACTCATTTCTTCGAGTTCCTTACCTGTAAGGGTCTCTCCTTTAATTCCAATTTCCTCTGCAATTGCCTTTGCAGTAACTACGTGGTCTCCAGTGATCATTACAACTTTTATTCCTGCATCCTTGCACTGGGAAATTGATTCTTTTACATTTGGGCGTGGAGGATCCTTCATGCCCATTAATCCTACAAATACAAAATCTTTTTTCTTTCCATCTGGATTATAGCCAAATGCAAGAACACGCAGGGCCTTTGAAGCCATTGAATCATAAGCCAGGAAAATTTCTTTTTTTCTAGAGCCAGTTAGTTTTTCTATTCCTTTATCTGTTTCTACTCCATTGCAGAGTGCAAGCACAATTTCTGGAGCTCCTTTTATGTAAGAATACTTTTTCTTTCCTCTTTGATTTATTGTAATCATATATTTATTTTCCGAACTGAATGGGAGTTCTTCAATTCGTTCATAATCTAAGGAAAGATCTGCTTTTTTAGCTACAAATAGAATTGCTTTTTCAGTTGGATCAGAAGGCCCTTCTAGAGTTGCATTATTGCAGAGCCATCCGCTCTCAAACAGCAGGGAATATTTTGAAAGCTCCTGAGTTGTGAGTTTCTTTCCAGATTTATGAAATTCGCCATCATAACCCTCTCCACTAACTGAGATTGTTTTTCCATGAACAAATAGTTCTGTAACTGTCATTTTATTGAGTGTTAAAGTACCTGTCTTATCTGTGCAAATTACTGTTGTACTGCCTAAAGCTTCAACTGCCGGGAGTTTTCGTATAAGTGCATTTTTCTTAATCATTCTCTGTGTTCCTAATGCAAGTGTAATTGTAATAACTGCTGGAAGGCCTTCTGGAATTGCTGCGACTGCAAGCGCGATTGAGGTTAGGAACGCATCTTTTTCCCCTCTAAAGGATTCTGCTAGGAAAATAATTGCACAAATTATTAGAATTGCAACAGTTATGTAAATTCCTAATTGCTTTAATTGTAATTGCAATGGAGTTGGATGCTCCTCTGATTCCTGGATCCCTTCTGCAATCTTTCCAAGTTCAGTGTTTGAACCAGTGTTTATTACAAGCGCTTTTCCTCTTCCTTTTACTGCAACTGTTCCAGCAAATAAGCAATTATTACGGTCTGAAACTGGAATGTTTCCTTCAAGGACATTGGAATGTTTTACTGCTGGAATGGATTCTCCAGTAAAAGTACTCTCATCAATTTCTAGAGAAATGGATTCAATTACACGGGCATCTGCTGGAATGTGCGAGCCTTCCTCAATTACTAAAATATCCCCAGGAACAATTTCTTTTGAAGGAACTTCTACAACTTTCCCTTCTCTGAGGACAAGTGTTTTTGGACTGCTTAATTTTCTAAGAGATTCAATTGCTTTTTCTGCTTTGTATTCCTGTGCAAAACCAAAAAGGATATTCAAAATAACTATTGCAAAAATAATTATTGCATCAGTAGTTTCCCCAATCAATGCAGAAACAACTGCAGCTCCTATGAGTACGTAAATGATAAAATTAGCAACTTGGTTCCAGAGTAATTTCCACAAAGATAATGTTTTTTGTTTTTGGATTTCATTTGGGCCAAATTTTAGAAGTCTTTTATTTGCTTCTTCATTAGTTAGGCCTTTCTCGCTTGAATTCCACTCTTTAAAAAGTTGGGCTACTGTTTTCTGGTGGAATTCCATAGATAAAGGATGCGTCACTTATTTTTAACTATTTCTATCCCAAAGGAGAGCATAGATAAACATGGCTAAATTAGATCA
>CAYYPF010000002.1:17755-28467 GCA_964473475.1 Microcaldota archaeon
TTCTGTATTTCTTCTATTATTCCAAATGAGTGGCTTATTGAAGAGGAGAAAAAGTGGGACAAAAATTTGAAGAAAAAAACAATTAAAAGTGAAATTAATGAGTTAATAGTAGAAGGACTGAAGAAAAGTGGGCTTGGGTATAATGCTTCAAACGGGCAAGTGAGAGTAATGATTAATTTGAATAATTATAGTTTTGAGATTTCAAATGAACCAAGATTTATTTTTGGAAGGTATTTCAAGTATGCAACTCCGCTCTCTCAAAGTAGGTGGGTCTCTAGGAAAACTGGAGAGAAAAATTATATTTCAATTGAGGAAATTATTGGAGAAATAATCAAAAAATATTCAAAATGCACAAACTATTTCCTTCATGCCTCTGGAAGGGAGGATGTTGATGTGGAAAACCACGCAGGAAGGCCGTTTGTAATGGAATTGGTTAATCCAAAGGAAGACTTTTCTCTTGAAAAAATAACTGAGGATCTTGAGAAAGATGGAAGGGTTCTAGTAAAGGATCTTCGAAATGTAAAAAGAGGGTTTGTAGAATTGGTTTCTACCTCTCATTTTGATAAGACTTATGTTGCGGAGATTGAATGTGAAAAAGAACTAAGTGAAGATGATTTGAAGAAAATAAAATCCCTGGAAGGAGTAATGCTTGAGCAGAAAACTCCGAATCGAGTAATGCATAGAAGGGCAGATTTGGAAAGAAAGAGAAAGATAATTAAGATGGAAATTGAGAAACAATCTGGGAACAGTGCAACAATTTCCATAGAAGTTGAGGCTGGGACGTATATTAAGGAACTAATTAATGGGGATGAAGGAAGAACTAAGCCAAGTATTTCTGAATTGCTTGGGTGTAAGGTTGGATGTAAAAAATTAATTGTAAAGGAAATTAAGGACCAGTTCCTGGATTCAGTTAGTTAAATTTCGTCTTTTGCCGGTTAAAGGTTCGATTGGTTTTAAAACTATTATAATCAAATGGAGAAAATACACTAATGAGAATTAAAGTGATATTTATGAACGAACTTGTTGTAATGGTTGGAGGGCAAGCTGGCCAAGGAGCAAATGTAATTGGAAGAACTTTAGGCAGAATATTTCTAAGAAGTGGGTATGGGGTAATTGGTTATCCAGAGTATCCTTCCCTAGTGAGAGGAGGACATAATGCGTATCAAATAAGAGCAAGTAAAGAAAAAATCCATGGACCAGTTTACAAGTCAAATATCCTGGTTGCAATGGATAAGGAAACTATATTCTTCCATCATAATTACCTTTCTGAACCTTCTGCGATTATTTATGATTCCTCTTGGGAGGTTGAATCATTTAAAATAAATAAGAAAATTAAGATGTATCCTCTTCCAATTCAGGAATTACTTACACAGGCTGGTGCAAATCCAAAGATGATTAATGTACTTTTATGTGCAGCACTTCTTGCACTAATTAAATATCCGCTTGAACCATTGAACAAAATGCTTGAGGAGGAATTCTCAAGAAAGGGAAAGGAAATTGTAGAAGCAAATCAAAAGGTTGCTAAGCTTGGTTATGATTATATGATTGAAAAATTAAAGGCAGAAGAGTTTCCATTAAAGATGGAAGCAAATGTTGGAAAAGCAGGAGAGAAAATATTACTTACTGGAAATAATGCAATTGGTTTAGGTGCAGTTGCTGGAGGAATGACTTTTTATGCAGCATATCCAATGACTCCTGCAAGTGAGGTTCTTCATTATTTAGCAAGAGTAGAAAGGGATGCAGGAATAGTAGTTAAGCACACAGAAGATGAGATTGCTGCAATTAATTATGCAGCTGGTGCTGCGTATGCAGGAGCAAGGGCAATGACTGGTTCCTCAGGTGGAGGGTTTGCATTAATGGTTGAAACTCTAGGCATGGCAGCAATGGCTGAAACTTCGCTTGTAGTTTATTTAGCTCAAAGAACTGGGCCAAGCACTGGATTACCTACTTGGACTGAACAGGCTGATCTGAAATTTGCATTAAATGCTTCACAAGGAGATTTTCTAAGAGTAGTAATTGCTCCAGGGAATATGAGTGAGTGCTTCTACTTAACTGCTGAGGGATTTAATCTTGCGGAGAAATATCAACTTCCTGTATTGGTTCTAAGTGATAAGTTCCTTGCTGAGACGAATTTTACTGCAGAGAAATTTGATTCTTCTAAAATAAAAATAGAAAGGGGAAAGATTGCAAAGGGAATTGCTCCAGACTCGTACAAGAGATATGAGTTTACTAAGGATGGGGTTTCTCCACGGGCATTTCCTGGGGAAGCAAATGGAATGCATGTTGCAACTTCTTATGAGCATGATGAAACTGGATTCAGTAGTGAGAGCTGGAGTATAAGAGCAAAAATGGTTGAAAAAAGGGCAAGAAAAATTGAGGAACTCTTAAAAGAGATTCCTGAACCTAAAATTTATGGTCCAAATGAAGCAGAGATTACACTTGTATGCTGGGGTTCACAATTACTTCCAGTATTGGATGCACTTAAAATTTTTGAGAAGGAAGGAGTAAGTGTAAATGCAATTCACTTTAGCTTCCTATTCCCTCTAGATGAGAAAAAAGTAAATGGGATTTTCTCTAAATGCAAGAAAACAATTATGGTTGAGAATAACTCCACTGCACAATTTGCAGGGGTACTTAGGGAATATACTGGATTTGTTCCAAATGTTTGTTTGCTTAGGTATGATGGAAGGCAGTTCTTCCCAGAGAATATTGTTGAGAAAATAAAGGAAATAAAGAAGAAAAAGTTCAAGGAAAAGCAAGTAGTTGTACGGGAGAGCGAGGATCTTGAGTACTATAATACTTCTAGATTTAATATAAAATAAGGTGAGAGATATGGTTACACTAAAGGATTTTGAGAGGAAAGAAAAACCTCAGTGGTGTCCTGGGTGCGGAGACTACTCCATTCTCATGGCAGTTAAGGGTGCATATAATGAGCTTGGGCTTAATCCTAAAGATACTGTAATGGTTTCAGGAATTGGTTGCCTTCCAGTTGATGAAAAAGTATCATTGGGTAACAAATGGGATTCAATACAAGAAATAAACGAAGGAGATGCCATCATTAATGGAGAAGGAAAAGAAGATGAAGTTTCAAAAAGATTTGTAAGATCATTTGAAGGAGAATTGTACGAAATAAGACCACGCGTCTCTCCGTTTAATACCTTCAAGGTAACGGAAGAACATCCTGTTTTTTGTGTGAGGAAAAATAAGATACGTAGTAGGAATCGTGTAGACAAACAAAAACTAAATAAAATAGTTCCTGAATATGTCGAAGCAAAAGATTTGCAAGAGGGGGATTACTTAGTTTTTTCTTATCCGCGAGAAGTAAAAGATGATCCAGAGATTACTCCTGAATTTTGTAGATTGTTAGGGTATTATCTGGCTGAAGGTTGGATAAATGAAACTGGTGGGAGAAATCGTGATAGTGCAAATGTAAGTTTTGCACTACATAGTGATGAAAAAGAGATCATAGAAGAGCTTACATCATTATCAATAAAATTCACTGGAAAGAAACCATACATACGCTACAGAAAAGAGATAGGAAAAGTAGTTGAAGTAACAATATGTTCTAAGAAACTTGCACTCAAACTCAAAGAAATAGCAGGCAAAGGTGCAAGGAACAAAAAACTTCCCAAGAAATTTATGATTCTGCCTCAATCTAAACAAATGGAGATAATGAACACGTATATAATGGGGGATGGTTGTGAAAACAAGTGTAAAATAGCAAGATATTCAAACTACAAGATTTCAACTGTTTCTGTTCAATTAGCAATTCAAGTTCAAGAAATTTTAGCAAGATCTGGCCACTTTGCAACGATTTATACCGTACAATACAAACCACATAGATACCAAGGAAGATGGATCAGACCTTCAGGAAAAACATATATTATTTCCTACCAACCAAAAAAAGCATTTACTCAAACACACTCAACATCTTATGGTTTTCTTGTTCCGATAGGAAAGATAAAAAGAGAGTATTATACGGGAAATGTGTACAACTTAGAAATGAAAAGCGAACCACATTCTTATCTTGCTAGGGGATTTGTTGTTCATAATTGTAATTCAAAAATTCCTCATTACGTAAATGTATACGGGTATGAAGGACTTCATGGAAGAACACTTCCTTTAGCTTCTGGAATAAAGATTGCGAATAGGAAATTAACTGTACTTGCATTTAGCGGGGATGGGGATGGATATGGAGAAGGTGCTCAGCACTTTGTTCATATTTGCAGGAGAAACTATGATATGACGTATATTGTTCACAATAATCAGATTTATGGGCTGACGACTGGACAAGCTTCTCCAACTACAGAAAAAGGACAGAAAACTAAATCAACTCCGTTTGGGGTTCTTGAAACTCAGTTTAATCCACTTGCTTCTGCAATTACAAATGGGGCAACTTATGTTGCAAGAACATTTGCTGGAGATTTAGTTCATATGAAGGAGATGATTAAGGGAGCAATTACTCATAAGGGATTTTCACTTGTGGATATTTTCCAGCCGTGTGTTACATTCAATAGTCATAATACTTATGATTGGTTTAGACAAAGAGTGTATAAATTAGAGGAAACTGGGTATAAACCAAATGATTTCTTTAAGGCAATTGAAAAGGCGTATGAGGATTCAAATACGAATTATGAGAAGGTTCCAATTGGATTATTCTATAAGGCAGATAAGCCAACCTATGAAGGGGAACTCCCTCAACTAAAGGAAAGGGAATTGGTTGAGAAGGATATTTCTAAGGTGAATATAGAGCATCTATTGAAGGAGTTTATGTGACTTGGCAAGTATTTAGCTTTTGCCCGCATTTACTCATATTACGACTGTGATTATTTCCAGAAATCCGTTTATTTTTTCTGCCTTCAGAGGAAACTCAGGAAAACTATGAATTCTTACGCGTATTGTTGCTTGAAAGGTTTAAATATGTTTACCATCAATAGATAAGTGTGCAAAATACGTACAATGAGAAGATGAAAAATGTCACCAGAACTTGTTAAAATCCCAAAGCCATCACGCTTGCCTATCGGAAATATACCTAACAAAAAAAAGGCAATGTCTGAAGAAGACCTAAGATTTTTACTTAGTGGCAGGGTAGTTGTTGAAGAGAAAATGGATGGCAGGCCTATTTCTTTTGCTGCACTTGATCCGCAGCTAGTTGTTTTTGCCGAAGACCTACGGCGCGTTCATTCAATATTCTACTGGCTGCCAGGAAGATACGCTGTTTTTGATATATTTGACATCAAACGAAATCTTTTCCTACGCTATGATGAAAGAACAGAACTTGCACAAGAAATAAGGCGAGGCAAAATACGCATCTCTGGCAAAGAAGCAGTGCTGTTTTTTCCAATCCCAAGAATAGCGTTGGGCAAATTCACATTAGAAGAATTGCCACAGTTTCTTGGAGCTGCTGCATATGCGAGAAACCCAAAAAACAGAACTCAACCAGCTTTAGGGGAAGGGATTGTAGTAAAGCCGCATTGCGATCAATTCCTAGTTGAATATCTCGCAGGAAAAATTGTAAGAGAAGAGTTTACAGATGGAATAACTGGCTCTTATCTTAGGCGACCATTCCAACCAAACATTATAGATCCGTCAAAACCAGTGATAATTGAGATTGCCTCGCCAGGGCTAATGCAGTGAATCTCATGGGGATTCAGGCATAACAGCAATTCCTTTTCTGCCACCAAGAAGATAAGTTACGTCTTTATCTGCAGTAAGCACAACAATCTTGCCAAATAACCCTGCTAAATGACTGTTTATGTAATACACAATGGAGGCTTCTCCGGCACCTACATTGCCTTCTCCTTTTGGAGATGTTTCTCTCATTTGGGCTTTCATGTCCTGTTTTGCCTGTGCAGGAACTGCGATTTCGTCGATTGATATCAGACCTTCTGCCTGCGCGCGGTAGAGGTCTTCTACAAAACTGGCGATTCTTCTTGGATCTGATCTGATGTCCCGTATAACTTTATTACGCATAATCTCATCATAAACCGCTCTTGTCATTATAACTGTTCCCTTTGCAGCCAATCGCTTGATTGTTTCATAAATCGAAATGTCTGCCTTCATTTTATTCAAAACATAATTAGCATCGAGAAGAAATGCAGTGGCTTCTTTTTGCGCAGGTGTACGTTGTACACTCCATAGTTTGGCCATAATGACTTTTAACTTTGGTTGTTCTCTAGCGCCACCAAGCTGCGATCTGACACTGTCTAATCCGCTCTCGAGCTTCATACCATCCAATGCTTTCAGAGAAGCAGGAAGATTATTACCGATAATTCTGACTATTTTTCCTGTGTTTATATCCTGGAGTATGGAAAATTCGCGGCCTCTTGCAAGAATTGCAGGTGGAATATTCTGGATGTTTCCAAATGCGATGATTTGGCCGGTGGCTGGGTCGTAATATCCATTGACTGCGGATCTTCCTGCACCTGCATTCCCGCCCATGGACTCTTTCATTGAGACCTCACTGAAACTATCAAATACTTCTCTTCTTGTTCCATGCCGATCTCCAAAAAGAATCAGCGCGTTCTGCAATGTAGTTTGGCTCGGCAACGCATCGCCGAAATATTCACGCACATATTCTTGTTTTTCTTCATTCAACAAACCGAGCAAATTTCGATAGCTTTCTGCACTCACTGGTGCTTCTTTTATTACAGGAACTTTTGTTCTCACAGGCACCTTTGCCTCTGTAGGTTTAACTGCTTTGGTTTCAACGGTCGGCCTACGACGTCCTCTGAAGTCGCGTATATTAACTACTTTCGCAATAGGATGTCCGGTTTCTGGAACTGCTGGTTTTTCTGCTGCACCTTTTCGTGATGATGTTTTAGCAATTCTTGCATTGACCGCTTCAACTCCTTGTGCCGGCGGATGAAGTGCTGAGCCTTCGACCTCTTTTGGCTTTGCTTCTGCTTGCGCCCTTTCCCTTGCTGCCCTTACCTCTGGCGGGATTTTGAATATTCTTGCAGGATGGGTTACCTCGGTGTCTGCGGGTTTTGGATTTGCTTCTGATGCGGTTCCTTCTTTCCGACCAGGCACTGCTCGCGCTTCTGAACCTGGTGCAACCTCTTTCATTTCACCCAGTTTTTGCGCAATCTCTTTGCATTTTTGAGGTTCTGCACCAAATTTTTTTGCAACCATAGAAGAACCTACACCAAATAATAAGAATGCGCTGTTTGATGCTAGTTCCATTGATCTTACTTCGGTCCATCCAAACTGCTGACCTTCGGCAATTGTTTTTCCACTTTCGTAAATTATATTTCCAGTTAGTATAACACCGCCAGCTCCCATAGTATATGTAAGCGCTTTTCCAAATCCAAGTACAGGATTTATCATCTTAAGTCCGGTTCCGAACACACCTAATCCTGCAGTTACGGTCATGATTCCGGAGAATGCCATTCCTTTTGCATCGCCTTCTTTTGCAGCAATAATAAATCCAGAGGTGCCTTTGCCTGCGAAGTATGCAGAGCTTAGCGAAATCATGAAGATTGCCGGAACTGTTCCAACGCCAGTTACTGCCAGCACACTGCCTGTAGCACCAACTGCACCAACGCCGACATCAACAAGCACTTCGGTATTGCGTCTGAAAAATCCCTGGCCAAGCACTTCTTTTTTGTATGCAATATTAACTTCGGCAGATAGCTCTGCCTGCGCTTCGCCGTACAACTCAATTATTCCATCGACTTTTTTCATGCTCCAGCTATTGCCTTGGTCATAATTCATTAACGCGTTCCATGCTTTTACATGACGTAGTTTTACTGCTTCTTTTCCAGGGTCATAACGAGAACTCATCATGAACTCCTTGGCATTAGTCTGTTTTGCTGGATTGTCTTTTTCTGAAAACCTGAAATTAGCCAATACCTGATCAAGCTCTGACCAGTCTGTATACGGTGCGATCGCAGTCTTTGCAGATTCATATGCGCGCTTATACGTTTTTTCGTCCTTGTTTTCTGTGGATGCGCGGAATAGCTCTTTCCAGCATATTACATCCAGATAATCATAAACGTCCTGCTTTTGTGTATTGTTTTTATACTTGAATGCACTTGCAAATTTGTCAAGAACCGGAATGAAAAAATCAGGATGGTTTTTCTGAAATTTTGCTATTTTCTCGCTTTCATTATCTTTTATGTATTGTGGAACTTCTGCAGAATCTACTGGCGTGCCAAGCAGCATGTTTGCATGATATTCGCCGTCATTACCAAGAACATACATCTTGTCTGCACTTACCTTGGGATAGACTGCACCAATATCTGAGATAATATGCTCTGCCTTCATTTTTTCTGCGTATAAGAATTGCATTTTCTCTTTCTTTTCTTTGCTATCAGCATATTCATCTGTAACCTTGATGAGTTCGTTCACTCTTTGCAGATAGTCTTCTGCATTTTTCCTTGATGTCCTTAACTCGGTCCGGTATTTTGCTGCGATTTCGACCCCGCTTGATGCACGCGCAAAAGAAGCTGATGTAACATTGCATGCTACTATGACTTCAGAAAATTTTTTCTCGCTTTCTTTGCTAAAAGGATCGGTATAATACTGCACGAATACATTGGCGTAATTGTTGTATGCCTGCAACCAGTTTTGATATTCTACAAGTAGAGAGTTCTTTTCACTTTCATCTGCCTTTGTATATGCAATTTTAAACTCCTGTTCGTGTTTTTTCCATATTGATTCTGATTGCATATACTGCATTGCTAAGTTGCAGTATGCGAATGCCACTGCCTTGGCATTATTATCGGTCTCAACATTGTCTTTCAGTTTTTCAAGCATTGCAGCGCAGTTTTGGCTATGTTTTTTCAAGAAATCAATGGAGGTACCCATAACTGAATGCATGGCAGCAGTTTCATTTGTTTTCTTGATTGGTTGCCCAAGCCCGTTCATTGACCTGGCAAGGTTTGTAAAAGAATAAGTAGGCTCTCTAACCACTGGCATTTCTGGGACTTTTTTGTGTGAGCTAAAACCACCCATGAGTATATACCTTATACGTAATATTATGCATAGAAGGATATTTAATCATAAACTAATTTCTGTATGTGGATCTCGCAGGTTATACCCAAAATCAATCAAAAAACAAGGCCTTACAAGCATATTGTAGAAAGTATATATGTGTGAATAGTTGTGCAACATAACATTTAAATACCTAACTTCCCATAAGTATTAACTAATTTTATAGGTGTACTGATGGCAGCATTGGCTTATAGTAGAATTGAAAAAGTTAGAAAACGGGATGGACGGGAAGTTCCTTACAATATTCGAAAAATAGCTGGAGCAATAGAAAAAGCACTAGTTGCAGCTGAACATTTAAAACCTGAGATCGCACATCCGCAAGCACTAGCACTAGCAGCTTTAGTGGAAAGAAAATTACTGAGAAAATCAAAAACAAATTATGTTCCAGATGTAGAGCATATACAGGATCTAGATGAATTAACATTAAGAGAAGCAGGAAGATTTCTTGCTGCTTATAGATTTGGATTGTTCAGAGAAAGTAGGGCTGCAGTTAGAAATGGAGATATAAGCGAGGATCAATCCACAGTTGATGGGGTTCCTAGACAAAAATTTACAATAGCATTAGAATGGAACAAGGCACATGACTGCGATACAGTTGATGGATTAAACAGGCATGTAAGAAATGGCACATTTAGGGAATTAATTCAAGATGCTGAGCAAGAAAAAACCAGGGAATTGGATCAAGCAATTGGGACAATTTTAGAAGCTATCCAACGAATGAGAGTAATGATTATTGCTGGACCTTCAACCTCTGGAAAAACCCCAACTACAGAACGGATACGCAGGGAAGTGGAAAGAAGACTTGAGAAAGAGGTATTCAACCCAATAGAAGTTGATGATTATTTCCATAGTTTATCATGGTATAAAGAAATAAAATATCGACTAAACGGAAAACAAAAAATAGACCGTAATTTTGAGGTTCCTGAGGCATATATTCTAGAATTACTCCATGAACACATACACTGGATTATACGTGGGTTAGAGGTAATGAGACCAAGGTACGATTTCGTAGCTGGAAAAAGCATATTGGATGCTAAACATTTTCAATTACGTGAAGGACAAATACTTTTACTGGATTGTTTACATGGATTACACCCACAAATAAGAGGATTCATAATTCAAGAATTGAAAAAATATGTAGATGAATTAAGAAGTGAAGGAAAGACTACTGAGGAACTAGCAGTATTTGGTTTGTATATTGAAGCAATGAATCCAATTTCTGGACCAGATGGAAATATGCAATGGACAGATGGAAGATTAATAAGAAGAACATTAAGGGATACTGTGAAGAGGAATCATCCTCCATTAGATATTCTTGTACATTGGCCAGTTGTAAGGCATGGGGAGAGAAAAGGAATATTTCCATATAATCTTACTGCAGATGTAATTGTAAACGGAGGATTGCCTTATGAACTTACGATGTTTAAGCCATTGATTTTTGAGATTATGAAGGAAAATATGAGGATCCTGGAAAGGAATCTACATAGCCCTCAATTAGTAGAAGCATATCTCTTTGCTGAGAGAATTGTAAGGCTTTTAGAAAGCGTACAGGAACTGTCTGCAGAGGAATGGCAATCATTAGCAAGGCCTTGGGAATTAGGAATACCTAAGGAGCAATGGATAATTCCGCCTAATTCAATTATTAGGGAGAGCTTGGGCGGACTTTCTTACTAGTACTCACGCGTTTATTAGTTAGACATATAAAATTTGAAAAT
>CAYYPF010000003.1:0-15639 GCA_964473475.1 Microcaldota archaeon
ACCTGATAAAAAGCGAATATTTATCTCTGAAGACAACTCGTATTTTTTTGTGAAAAACAAGAAGAGAAAGGCACGTGTTCCCACTAAGATCGTGTTAGATGAGAAATTTATGACTTTTCTTGGGTTATGGGTTGCAGATGGTTGTTTCATGTCCCTAAAAGGACGTGAGGGCATAAGAATCTCTGCTTATGATGACAAGGAAACTAAAGAGGTAATAGAATATATTTTCTCACTTTTTGGCTCAACATTAGTGATCGTAGATGAAGGGATAACTGCAGTAACCTGTAACAAGACTTTTTTTAATTTGATGAGATATCTTGATTTTAATGATGGTTCTAAAGAAAAAAAAGTTCCCTCTTGGATATTTGGTATAGATAAAAAGCTTATGGCCGCATTTTTAAGAGGCTATTTCTCTGGAGATGGAACAGTAAGCAAGGGAGATGTTAATGCTACAACCTATTCTACAAGGTTAAAGGATGATCTGGTGTCTCTTCTGCTGTTTTTTGGAGTAAGGGCTAAAGTAAGAAACGACGTAAAGAATGGAAAAAAACTCGGATGGAAAATTAGCATAAACAATAAAGAGTACAAACATATTTTTCTTGATAATATTGGATTTCTCCAACATTATAAAAATGAAAAAATCTCATTTGGTTTAACTGCTTCGAGTAATATTGGGGACGTGATACCAGTTTCAGAATCTGTTTTATTCGAATTAAAAAGATATGTTTTAAAAGCATTGAGAGGTGAATTAACTAGATTAATAAGGAGAAAATTTGCACCCACCCGGCATATATTGCTTAGAATCCTTGAAGAGAATATTCCAGAAGATAAGAAACAGTTAATTTCTGATTTGCTTGCTAAGGAAATCTATTTTGAACGAATAATAAAAAAAGAAATTGATATCTCTAGAGAGACGATTGTTTATGATGTCGAGACAGAAACTGGAAATTTTGTTTGTGAGAATTTGATACTAAAAAATACTGACGGTATTTCTGCAGGAGCAATAGTAATTTCTGCATTTAGAACCGAATTCAAAACCCATAGGCATATCTGGATAAAAAAATTAGATGATTCAACATTTAGTTCAATTGAGAAGGAAAAAGAAATCATATTCGTGGATTTAGGTTCTGGAAATGAGCGAGTAAATGAACTAAAAGACGTTTTAATTATAGACCACCACCAGCCCAAAGAAGTGAAGAAATTCCAGGTAAATCCTCTTTTATTCGGAATAGATGGGGGAACAGAACTAAGTTCCTCAGGAACAGCCTATTGCGTTTTCAAGAATCATATTGATCTTGCAATTGTAGGGGCAATTGGGGATATGCAGTACCCTCTTATTGGAAAGAACCGGGAAATTCTAAAAGAAGGAATAAAATCCAGATTAGTTGGGTTGGATAATGATCTTAGACTCTACGGCCGTTCCTCAAGACCACTACCGCAATTCCTTGCATACTCAGATGAGGTTTACATTCCAGGAATAACCTATAAAGAGGAAAATGCAGTAAAATTCCTGGAAGATCTAAAAATTGAATTAAAGAAAGGAGAAGTTTGGAGAAATTATATTGATTTAAGCGAAGAGGAAAGGAATAGACTTAGAAAATCACTTGTAACTTTCTTAGTGGATAGTGGATATGAAGAACGAGCAAAACAATTAATTGGAGAAATATATCTTCTTAAAAAAAGGCCAATTCGTTCGGATCTTTATGATGTGTCTGAGTTTTCAACAATTCTAAATGCCTGCGGACGGCACGGAAAGGCAGAAATAGGAATAGGGGTATGCTTAGAAGAGGAAGAGGCATACAAAGAAGCACTTGTTTTACTTAAACACCATAAGAATATGATTAGGGAAGGAATTCTATATGCAAGGGGGCATTTGCAGGATTTAGGCTCAATTCTTTTCTTGGATGGAAGGAAAATTATAGATGAAGGAATCATAGGAATAGTTTGCGGAATGATTTCTCCCCCATTTTCTAAAAAACCTATTCTTGGAATCTCCAACTCAGAGAAGGATACAATAAAGGTTTCCACACGTGCAAGCAGTACCTTAGTTAAGGAAGGAATTAATTTAGGAAAAATTCTTTCCATTTCAGCTGGGAAGGTTGGGGGAATAGGCGGAGGGCATAGGATGGCTGCTGGTGCAAGCATTCCCAGTTGTAAATTAGAAGAATTTCTGGTTGAATTTTCCAAAGAATTAGTACAAAAAACGAACTAAAATTCCAATTTTTAAATGCATTTAAAAAGACTCCCGCTTGTTATCAATTTTATGGGAGATCCGATTGAACTAAAAAGTTCAAAGTCTCTCCCATTAATGTATTTATGAGGTATTCACATGGGAGAAGTTCGAATGGATATAATAATAGAAAAATCCTTACCTCCAGAAGAACCCCTAGGTATCCAAAAATATCGCTGGTCTACCTGGTATATGATGAGGGATGTTCATCAGGCAAGAAGAAAGATGAAGTTCAGTAAGGAACTTGATCCATTGGAAGGGCACAGGTTTTATTAGTCTTGTTTGGTGCTACGTGGATATTTTAGTAACTACTTCAGTGGTCTTGAAGTTCAGAACCTCCTAGACCATTTCAGTAATGTCTATTGACTAGTAGTATTGATCAAGACTCCTAGACAAGCAATTGGTCTTGCCTAAGCAAATTAATACTCTTTTAAATATTTCTATCTAATACAATTTAAAGAAAATGTATAAGTGATAATATGGCTTCTAAGGATAAATTATTTTTAGTATTAGCATTGGTAATATTTGTATTGGCAGCTTATATGGTCTACCAGTATGGAAGTGCTCTTGCACCAAGTGAAGGGGAAGAAGACGGAGAGCTAAGTCCCTCTAGTGTTATTTCATTATATTATGAACAAGAAGTGCCTGAAGAATATACCTATAAATATGAGCAAAATTCAGATGGCATAAAAAATACAATTACTTTAATTTCTTCTAACGAATCAAAAGCAGTATTCCTAGATGCTCCCTATTACGCAGAAAAAGTATATTATTTACCTGAAGATACGATTTTATGCATGGAACTAAAAAATGAAGTTGAGGGAAATACAGATGCTTGTTCCTCATTGAAGAATACAACTGATTTTGATAATCATCTTTCACTTATGGTTAATCTTTTCCCTTCAAAGGAATTATTAGAGAGTGAAAAAGAGAGAATGGATATATTAATTGAAAAAGGAGCATGGGTTTTCAATGAAGATGCATTTGTTGAGGAAGAAGTTGGGGATTCAAAATGCTACAATGTTGTATATGATATTAATTTTACTAAATTAAATGTTAATGAATTACAGCAGTTAGGTTATTCTCCGCAGAGTATGGCTGTATACGGGGCTTTCCACAGGGAATTTTGTATAGATGAAGAAGGGGAGCTTCTTTTAGATAACTTCACATACAGCTATTTTGGAATACCTAAATTTACAACAAAGACTCTTTTAGAGAAAAAAGAGCAAGCAGAAGCATTCACTGTTCCAACTGACCTTAAGGATAATGGTGCAATAAAAGATATTATAAGTGAGATCAATTCATTGCAGGAAGGAGTCTATGCCTGTTTGATTTCTGAGGATCCAGATACTTGTTTCAAGACAGAAGGTGTTTCTTCTTTAAATTCGTATTACTGCGATATGGCTGAAGAGAAGAGGGATGCGTGTCTTGTAATAGTTGCTTCTCAGAAAAATGATGCTTCTTTGTGTGAAAAGATTGAGGGGGAGGAAGCTAAGAACGAATGCTTATCTACGATTACTTTTGAGAACACTACAGTAAGTCAATAATCGGCTCGGCATTTAGGCCGAGCTTAAGGAATTTTAATTCAGGAATAGTCAGCCATCTGTATTCTATATGCTCTTTGCATAAAATTACCTTTTCATGTTCACATTCAGCAGAATATACAATATATATGGAGTGCTTATCTTTTTCCTCTTTTTTATAAGTTGCAGAAGTAATTGTAAGGAACTGTAAATTCTTAGGAACCAGGGAGGTTTCTTCCTTAAATTCTCTTTCAGCACTTTGCTCTGGGGTTTCTCCCCATTCAATTCCTCCTCCTGGGAATTCCCAAATCCCATTCTTCCTTTTCAGAACTAGGACCTTATTATTGAATTTGGGAACTATATATACATTTATTTCCTGGATCTTGCTCACAATGTTCCTCTCCTTTTCATTTCACTGGAAATAAAATTTCCAAATAGTTTTTCATTTTCTTCTCTTTCCAGGAATTCAAGGTCCTTATTGCATATCGGGCATTTGAAACTGGTGGTTGCTGCACAAGTAAATTCAACTACTGAACTGGACCCGCATTTTCTGCACCAATACCTTTCTATCCCATCATCGAGTGTGCTCTCCTTGTTTCTTTTTATGCCGCTGATCCAGTCAAACATTTTCTTTTTATTGAGAGTCCAGGAATAAGAATACCATCCAGTATCATTGTCCTTTTTTCTATTATACAATACGATTCCTGCACCATGTAATTTATTTAATGTGGAACGGATATCGCTGATTTTTGCTTTAAGTTTTCTTGCGATCTCTTCATCGCTTACATTATATGGATAACATTTTATGACTTCGAGTGTGTTTTCTCCTCCCAAGTCAATAAGCAATTGTCTTGAACAGGCATCAGCTAAAATAGTTTGAACCTCTTTCTTTTCTTCAATAGAGGCTTCTTTCTTCTCTATCTTTTCCGGAGTAAGTTCTTTTTCAACTTTTAATTCTTTTTTCTTTTTCAGATTTTTCAAATTCTTTACGTTCTTTATTTTCCGTATTTTTATCTTTGTTTTTTTGCTTCCGGTTTTCTTACTTTCCCTTTTCTTTGATTTTGCCCATTTTTTAGAATTCTTGGGAGAGGATTTTTTCGTTTTCAAGAGCACACCAAAACTATTACCCGGTTTTTATATTTAAAGCTTTCTTCTTGTTTACATCTTGTTACATTTTTTGCAAGAATATTTTCCAATTACTAGAGTATTTATACTTATCGATAAGTATTCCCCATGTTTTCTATCTTCTTCGGCCTTTAGAGTACAGACTTAGTACCAACCAAGAGCACTCTCTTCAGTATTACTATTGTATCCAGAGAACGTTGTTCTCTGTCCCATTCAACTGTTTCACAGTTGAAGGTCGTTAAGCCTGGACTGGTATATACCAAGGTTTTAATTCGCAGTATACTAAACATTTACAATGAGAATAGCATTTTTTAGCGATACATATCTTCCAAATGTAGATGGAGTTGTAAAAGCAATAGTTAATTATAGAAAAGAAATGGAAAAGCGGGGCCACGAAGTTTTTATTTTGTGTCCTGGAACAAAAAAACAGAAGGCTGAGAACACGGATAAGAATGTGTATTATTTCACCTCTGCTTCATTTAAACCATATCCAGATTACAGGATTGCTCTTTTTCCATTTTCTTCAGCAGTAAAGAAAGTTAAGGAATTTGATGTAAATCTCATTCATTCCCATGGCATTGCAACTACTGGTCTTGCAGCAATAAGGTGTGCTGGAAAATTAAAAGTGCCTGCAGTTGCATCCTTTCACACGCTTATTCCGAGCGGTGTTCATTACCTAACCAACAATAAAACCTTGCAAGGGCTATTTACTTCAATTGCCTGGAAGTATTTGAAATGGTATTATCCGCATTTCAAAACAGTTTTTGTCCCTACAAATTATATAAAAACTCTGGTCTCCCAGCATGGAATTGAAAATACAATTGTAAATCCAATTGGAATTGACAGGGCAATCTTCAATGAGGGCAATGATGGAAGCGAAATAAGGGAGAAGTATAAGCTAAAAAAACAGCAGCCAATTATACTGCATGTTGGAAGAGTTGCGCTTGAAAAAAATATCGAGGCGATAATCGATGCTGCACCCAATGTTCTGAATATCTATCCAAATGCGAAATTCATTATTGTAGGAAAAGGTCCAGCAGAACAGCATTACACTTCAATCGTAAATTCAAAAGGCCTTTCAGATTCATTTATTTTTACAGGTTATGTAGACGATGCGCTTCTGCCAAAATTCTATGCAGCTTCAGATGTTTTTGTTTTTCCTTCAACATTCGATACTCAGGGTTTAGTGGTTCTTGAGGCCCTGTCCACTGGTGTTCCTGCAGTTGTAAGGCATAATTCTGCATCTGCAGAGTTTATTGAGGATGGAAAAACAGGCTATGTATTTATGGATCAGTTTGATCTTCCAAGCAAAATTGTAAATTCAATAAAGAATAAAGAGGAATTAGGAAAAAATGCTTCAGAATCCAGTAAAAAGTTTGATTTTAGCAATACAGTTTCAAGAACGCTCGAATTTTATGAATCGTTAATAAAAAAGTAAAATTATCTCTAATTACCTAAGAAGATGTAAAATAACAGCCCAAGGGGGACACCCCCTTGGTCCGTCATGCCAGAGAACGACGATTCGTTCTCTGCACCCCGAGAATGCTAAGGCATTCTCTCGGCCGCCCAAACCCCCGAAGGGCGCAGTTAATCTACAGTTTTTAAGCTGTAGATGAAATCATCTCAGTAATTCTTTTCTAAACAGACGGAAACCCCACACTTTAGTGTGGGGAGGATGTCATAACATTAGAATTATATTACGATTTCATTTCCTTTATTCTCTCTTCAAATTCCTCCATAGTAAGTATAGATATTGATTTTCCTTCGTATTC
Organism: Microcaldota archaeon; assembly: GCA_964473475.1. Classification (GTDB taxonomy): domain Archaea; phylum Micrarchaeota; class Micrarchaeia; order Anstonellales; family Bilamarchaeaceae; genus CAYYPF01. The sequence goes on from CAYYPF010000003.1 coordinate 6,651, forward strand.
TGTTTTTAGCAGTGCTGCAATATCTGTAGGGGAGAACATTATTTTCTTGAACTCATCCTTTTCAAAATCATTCTTAACTAAAATTATATTTACTCCTTTCTTTACACTCTTAAGTAGATTGCGCAGTGTTTCCATAGTGCCTTCCTTATTGAATATGTGCACATGTGTATCCTGGCCAATTATGCTTATTTTACTGTCGCAACCCTTTACCTCCCCCATTCTAGTGAAAGGAATGGCATTGTTTACGCAGATGTCCCTTAATTTTCTGAACATGCCTAAATAAGCTGCACTTCTGTCTATTTGTTTTTCCCATTCAGCTGGAAGATAGTAATCCAATGTAGTCTTTATTCTTCTTTTTTTCACTAATTTATCCAGTACATATAAGAGGTTGAAATCGCTTACTAAGAGCTGTCTTCCCTTATAGAATGTTTTTCTTAGGCCGCTTTTTATCTCTCCTAAAGTAAGAGGCGTGAACTCCCATTTATGGTATTCATTTTCTTTTTTGAATGTTTCCAATATTGTTTCTGGAGTTATGGAAACCTTTGCATATTCTGTTGGCGGGAAATCAGGAATATCCAAATAGTATTTTGGTTTTTGTCTTGCTGCAAAATATGCTCCCACTCCCAGTGCAAGTATTCCCAATACAATTGCAATAAGTATTATTGGCTCTTCCAACGGGTTTTGGCTTTTTGGTTTATTATATGCAAGTTTCTTTTCCAAATCCCCTATTTGGAATTTGAATTCATGATAACCAGGTGCCAGTTCATCAGAACCAAGTTTACTACTTAAATCTACAGCTATAGTCGAAGAATCAGTATACGTGTATTCCCCGAGTTTTCCATTATCCACTATAACTTTTACTTCTTTTAGTATTACTTTTTTATCTCCAGTTAAAAATGTAAAGTAGAACTTATTTCCTTCAATATATGAGGTTATTTTTAGAGGAAGGGAATTCACATATCCTTCAGCAAACACAGTATTATACGGGTCTACGAACTGCATTATATACTCTCCTTCTTCCAGATCCAGCTGAATATCTTTTTGATAATCAGCAATTGTGCTTACAATTTCATTGGATAATTGTTCTTTTTTTGCTTCCTCCCCATCTTTAACGAGACGTATATTTGGATAAATGTTTGAATTTTTTGTTTGCTCTTCAGGCTGGTAGGTTATTCTAATTGTTTTTTGGGAGACTGAAGTGGAAAGCATTTCTGTTCCCCCCTGAATATACAATTCTCCGTTCCCATGCATTTTCTCGATGTTGAAATAATTTCTCTCCTGAATTTTTCCTTTGCTTGTAGAGCCGGATAAAATAATCCCAACATATTTATTCTCTCCGTCAAAAGAATTTGTGAAGTAAGTGACAATTTTAGTTTCATTGCTTTTTTCTATTTTATATTTCTTTCCTTCATCCTTTTGTATCCATGGTGTTTCTATTATTGTTTTTATTATATCGTCTGCAGCATCCTGTGGTGTTTCCCATCCTGCATCCAATGTTTGAGGGAAAAAAAGCATTGCGCTCCCTTTTTTTTCTATTACGCTCACTGATCCATAAATTAGTGAAGAAAGATAAACTCCTCCAGAGCCTTCAGGGAATGCAGTGTACAATGGGCTTTTCATTTTTATGCGTTCAGTTAAAGGAACTGCTGATTTTTTGAATATAATTCCTAATGAAGCAATTGCTTCGTTTGGTGTTTTTTTAATTTCCCCATTTTCCGTGATCATTGTTTCAAAGGATCCGCCAATATATATGATGTTTACGCCTCTGTCTAATAATTCCTTTATGTTTGAATCCTCTCCACTGACCATAAATTCAGGTATCCGTGCAGTAGGAACAATTACAAGACTGCCTTTTTGTATTGTTTTCAACTCTCCGCTTCCTATTTTTCCAATTAGGATCCCAGACTCTTCAGCAGTATCAATTAAATAACTCTCAAATTCATCATACCCTTCAGTTTGAGAGGCATCTCTTGGTTCAGATAGAAGATATACCTGGTATACTGGCAGCTCATCATAAATAATTAATTCAACTGTATTATTTTCCAAACCTTCTATCTTATATTTTAGTGTTAGATATCCAATATTCTTCCCTGCAGTTTCTCCGTAGGTTATTACTCCTCCATTTAATATGCTGCTCTGTATGGATGGCTGTTCGAATACCGGGGGGGCTATCGGAGGACCCTGCTTACCCATTGCAAAATATAACCATCCTCCGAAAATTATGAAAAATAAAAGTGTAAATACAATCCCAATTTTCAACGGACTGATTTGTTTCTTTGGTTTTTCTTCTATTTTTTTACTTAAAGGGGCCTTTGCATTGCTTTTTTTCTCCTTTTTTCTAAAAATATCAAAAATTTTTTCCTTTATCTTTTCTACAGGGGGTTTTTCTACAAACCCATATCTTCTTTCATAATTATAAGGATTAGAGATACCGAATGAGTACGTGGTTCTTTTAATCTTCATGTTGTTTAATTCTCTCATTCATTTACCTCTATTTTTTTGCAGTAAGATATCCGCCAGTAACTAGTTCATTGAGTATTTCTTCTATCTTGCTTTCTGATGTTTTGTAAACTGAGCAGAAATCAGGTATGTTTATTTTTCCCTCATGGTCCTTTATCCAATCCTGTACCTTAACCCTAAGCACTTCATCAGAAATATTTTCATATTTATTTAGTTTGAGGGTAAATTCATCATTGCTGCTCTTTAGCTCGTAGTTCATTGTTTTCAATCGCTCAGATTCCTGTTCGAGCATTGCTACCTTTCTTTTCATTATATCGCTTTCTTTTTTTAGTACATCATAATCAATATATAATTTTGCAGCATTCTTGTCTATGAGTTTTTCAACCTCTTTTAAGGATACTTCTATAAGATTGTAAATTGACTTATTATCTATATAGTATATAGAATCAATCAGCCCTAAAATATTCAAAAATTGTCTTATTACATCCAGTTTTCGCTTATTGGGGGCAATTGTCCTTGGAATGGAATACATTACACTTATTTCGTCCTTTTCAATCTTTATTAGAGAGAATAAGTATGGCTTATTTGAGATATCCCTGCTTTCCACATAAGCAATATTTACTGCATCGCTTTCTGGTGCAACCTCTAAAAATGAAACTGCAGCAAGTGTTTTTGCAATTGTTTCCAGTTTTCCTTTAAGCTGTCCGTTTATTTTAAACCCATCTATTAATGGTTTTTCTATTCCTGATTTCTGAGTACTGGCTCTTGCCTTTCCTCCTTCCCGTATTTTATTATCTTTTGAAAGATCTACCATGTGATCACACCTTTACTTGCGGAGTATATTTCAGGAATCCTCCAAGAAGAACCAAGAGGACGGCAATTAACAGTCCTGCGAATATTGATCCAAGATTAAGCTGTCCTTTTGCAAGAAGAGGTACTGCTGCAAGCCCTATAAACACAAGCGCTGCAAGCAAACCAGTTATAGTTATGCTTTTTTCAAATTCCTTTCTTCTTTTTTGCTGTTCAGGAACATGTTCCTTGCAAACATATAACTGCGCATTCGTTGCAATTTTCAATGCATTTTTCAGCGCCCGTATTCCTTTGATTACCCCGTCTTCCTTAACTGGTTTTGCATCTTTTAAATTTTTTTTATCCAATTCCTTTTTACAAACTACACAAACAGCCTTCATTTTTCTCCATCCTCATCAAGTACAATCTGGGTAATTGTTTTATTCCCAAACGTTTCCTTTTTTTTATCAACAGCTACAAAAGTATTTATTATAGTTATATCATCCATTCCCAATTCCTGGAATAAATCAGTTATTCTCTTTCTTTTCATACCCAGCCTCTCAAGAATAATTGCAAATGCAATTACATCCATTCTTCTATTGCTCCTGTCGAATAGATTTATTATTTCCACAATATTCTCATCAGAAACCCCATATTCCAGGAGCTTTCTTCTAATGTCTTCCTTTTCAAACACAAGACTTTTTGCCATATTAACATCCTCTTTTTGTTGTTTTGTAAAAACATTATCCAAAACCAGGTAGTAGTCCACAGATGGTTCCTCTCCGATTATTTTAGAGATTAAGAATGTGGATGGATACGGTGTTGGTGTTGTAAGTGCAAGATTAACTGCACACTCTCCTACTCCGAATTTGCTTATTTCCTTTCGCATATATTCACTGAAATTCAGTGTCTTTTGCAAATAGTCCAGGAATTTTTCAAACTTGGTCTTCAGAATGAAAGTGGTTCCAACATTGCTGAAAATTGTTTCACTTATGTCTGTTGGGTTTTGGCTTGCCACAATTATTCCGAAGTTATATTTTCTTCCTTCCCTGACAATCATTACTGCATCACTGTTTTCCTCTTTTGCTATTTTCCAGGCTTCATCCAATACAACAATTAATCTTATTCCTTTTTTCTTTGCCCATCCGCTTGCGCGCATCTTCTCTTTAATGAACTGGAGTACAGTGAGTGCACCAAGTGCCCTTGTTCGTTCATCAGGTAAGCCAGATAAGTCAATATCCACTATTCCTGAACTGATTAACTCTTCTAGTTTTACTGTACTTGGCCTTGCAAAGAAATCCTCTCCTGGTTTTGTGAACTGTTTTAATCTATATATCGCATTTTCTAGTTCTGCAGGGAATTCATACGTTCCTAATGAGGCTTGCTCTTCTAAAATTTTTACAACGTCCTTAAGTGTTGGAGTGCTTAATGTTTTTCCTAATTCATCCTTTTGTTCAATGCGGTCCATCTGGAATTTATTTCTGGTGTATGTCTTTTCTATTGCCTGTTCTGTAAGCCGTTTCTGCTCAGGATAGTTTGCAATATCCGTAAGCAATTCTAAAGTTCGCATAAGTTGTTTTATACGGTCATATGGCTTCATTCCACCTAAGTCCAGCAGGTTTAGGAAGCTTCCTTTTCCTAATACAACTACCTTTCCATTTGTATCCCGTACCCATGCCTTATATTCTCCAGCCCAGTCTAGAATTATTGCATTGCTATTCCAGACAAAACTGGCCCTAATCAGGAATGTTTTGATAAAATAACTTTTTCCGCTTCCGCTGATTCCTACAATTGCAATGTGCGGGTTTGCAACATGTTCATAGTTCCAAAAATATGGAATATTCAGCATTTTTGTTTTTCCAATGAATATTGAATTCGCAGGGTCTGAGCATAGAATATCTATTGGCGGTTCTGGAGGATGTACAAGAATATTTCTTTTAGATATGGATGTATTGGATACCTTGTTTATGTTTAATCTTCCCATCTTCAGACCACCGAGTCCTCAACTTCGCTTACGCTACTCGGAAAGAATCGTTCCCATTCAAAACATTTTAACATTTCATCTGCAGTTAGGATTTCAACCTCTACTGTAAGTGCCTGGGCTAATGCAGTTCTCAATTCCCTTCCTTGGGCCTTTGCCTGGGCAATTGCTGCTTCCTTACTCACTCCTTTTGCAGTAGTCATTGCATATGCAAGCACACCCATTGGTTTTTCTCCCTTTACAATCTTATCTATCTCATTCTGCATCATTCCAACTTCTCTTTCATACCTGTCAATCTTGAGCACATCTGGTTCTGGTTTTTCTTTTTCTCTAGAAAGCCTTAACTGCGCCTCTGCCCTTTTTGTTTCCAAGTCCCTTATTTTTTTACTCACATCCTCTACGTATAATAAATAGGAAATTTTAGTTACGTATCTCATATTTGAGATCGCCCTTTCAAAATATTCATTATATGCAATTGTTTCCTCAAGGCTTTTTGCAGTTGTGGATTCATATATTTTTAATGCAAGAAATACTGATGCACAGTACTCATTTCCAATCTTTCTTACAATCACATCCTCTGTAGCTGGAATTTCATACTCTCCAGTTACATATGCAGTTTTATTGAACATTTTTGTAAGGATCGGAATAATCAAGTATCCGTATTTCAAGATCAATATTGCAAACATTGCACCTAATCCTGAAAGCAATCCCCCGATTAATCCAAATATTCCCTTTCCTCCTACGAACGAGAGAAACATGCCCAATATTGCAATGCCTATCGCTCCATAAGCATACATCTTAGTTTGCCCCATCATTAGTATCACTGTATTCTAAGCTTCTTCACTATTGTTTATAAATATACTTTAAATTAAAATACTTATTTTACGTTTGAATACTATTTGAATACAATTGAAAATTTACAGACTCTCCCGCAATTGTTTATAAACCTTCCTTCTCTAAACAAATATACGCTTATTTAAGTCCTGCAAAGGGCGAGCCTAGTAAATGGCGATGAGTATGGTACGCATAAAAGGAAACAGTCATTTAATGACTTTAATAAATAAACTAAGAAAGGAGAAAACTGCAATTTGGAGCAAGGCAGCTGAGATGCTGGAAAGACCAAGAAGAAACCGAGTAGAAGTAAACCTAAGCAAGATTGATAGATACGGAAAGGATGGTCTTGTAGTGCTGGTTCCAGGAAAGGTTCTTGGGGAGGGAAAGCTCTCAAAGAAGCTAACTGTTGCAGCATTTTCATTTAGTGCATCAGCAGAGAAGAGCATTTCCGAATCTGGTGGAAAGACAGTGGAGATAGAATCCCTTTTAGAGAAAGGGGTTGAACCAAAAAACATTCTCTTACTTTCATAGGTGATTATGATGACAGTTATTGACGGAAACGGATTAATTTTTGGAAGGCTTGCTTCAAAGGTTGCAAAGGAACTTTTGGGCAGCAAAGAAATCATTATTGTTAATGCAGAGAGAATTTTGATGTCAGGAAAGCCAGAATATTTAATCAATAGATATATAACAAAGCGTTCTCTTCAGAATAAAGGATGCCCAGAACACTCTCCACGGTGGCCAAGGGTCCCGAATCTTCTCGTAAGAAGGATGCTGAGAGGAATGCTTCCATGGAAGAAGCCAATGGGAAGGGCTGCATTAAAAAGACTTAAAGTTTACAATGGAATTCCTGCAAGCATTAAGGAAACACCAGTAATTTATAATGAGTGCAGGCCGAGAAATATCTCCAAGCAAATGACTATCGGAGAGCTTTGTAAAATGATTGGTTACCAGGGTTGATGTTCATGAGCGAAAAGAAAACTGAAGAATCAAAAGTTGAAAAGAAAACTGAAGAATCAAAAGTTGAAAAGGAAGAAAAAGTAAAGAAGCACACCCATAAAGAAACTGCTGAAGTAGTGACACTGCGTGGCGACCCCCCGCAGGGGGCGTTGGTGCCTTCAAATGCATCAAAACATAGTTCCACCAAGTCAACTGAAGCTAACGGCACTCACCACGTAGTGTCAGAGGAGAAAAAAGTTGAACAAACAGATAAACCGGTTCAGGAAGAAAAAGAACCAGAGAAGAAAGCAAAGAAAACAGCTCCCAAGGCAAAGAAGAAACCTAAGAAATCCAGTGCAATTGTTGCAAGAGGAAAGAGAAAAAAATCCATTGCACGTGCACGGGTAAAGGTTGGAAAAGGCCAGTTTCGTGTGAATGGTTCAGCCATTAATTCAGTTCAAAATAAATACATACGAGAACTCATGCTCGAACCTGTAAAACTTGCAGGAGAAAAAGCTTTGCAAGTTGATATTTCTGCAAGTTCATATGGTGGCGGAGTAATGGGACAAGCACAGGCAGTCAGGACTGCAATTGCAAGAGGATTAGTTGAATATTTTGAAGATGATGCCCTTAAACAAGTATATTTGGAAAGGGACCGTTCCTTGCTTATTGAAGACCCAAGAAGAGTAGAACCAAAGAAATACAGGGGTCCAAAATCAAGAGCAAGGTATCAGAAATCGTACAGATGATGGCAACGAGGGCTAGCGCTCTGAGTTTGCAGTGGTGATTTTGTGGAATTTCCAGTAAGATGTTTTAGTTGTGGTTCGGTCATTGGCCAACTATACGAAAAATATAAAAAATTGCTCGAAGAAGGGAAAGATAAAAAACTTGCTCTTGACACACTTGGTGTTGATAAGTACTGCTGCAGGAGAATGTTCCTTTCTCATGTTGAGATTGCTGAGGACATAGTAAAATATAAAAGAAAGGGATGATTTCTCTTTCCCACATTCGCTTATGCTCATGGGGCCATGGGGTAACCTGGTTAGCCTGCGGCCTTGGGGTGGCCGTGATCCGAGTTCAAATCTCAGCCCAAGGGGGAGCGCCCCCTTAGTCCGAGACCGCCCAAACCCCCCATCAACTATGGGTTATTATTTTGGGTGACGAGAATCTTGGTGGCCCCAATTTCACTTGTAAAGTTAAAGGACAAGTAACACCAAATTCTGCATTCGCGGAGCGACAACGCCCGTCTTGTAGGATAGTTAAAGACTAGGGCAGCTGAGCGGCCTTAGTTAATTTAAAGTACGCTCGGAGGTTATGTTATATGGAAAAAGAAAAACAGGATGGCTTGCTCGTACCGCGAGAAGCATATTTGGAATCAGGAATACATATTGGTACAAAGGTTAAGAATAATGATATGGTTTCATTCATATTCAAGAAAAGAGAGGACGGATTGTTTGTATTGGACATTACAAAAATCAATGAGCGTTTAAGACGAGCAATAGGCATAATCTCAAAATATAAGCCCTCAGATGTTATGGTTGTTGCATCCAGAATATATTCAAGCAGTGCTGCAGCTAAATTTTCAAAATTAACTGGAATTGAGGTTATGGATGGAAGATTTGTTCCAGGAACAATGACCAACATTACTTCAAAGAAATTTAAGGAACCACGATTGCTCTTTGTTTGTGATCCAAGAGGGGAACGACAGGCAATTGCAGAAGCAGCAAAAGTCGGTGTTCCTGTAATTGCATTGTGCGACTCAGATAACGAAACAAAATTTATTGATTACGTAATTCCAGCAAACAATAAAGGAAGAAAATCCCTTGCACTAATATTCTTCATTTTTACCAGGGAAATAATGCTCAAGCAAGGAAAGATTTCCAGCTATGATGAATTTAAATTCACTCCGCAGTACTTTGAGCAATTAGAGGAAGAAAGAAGAGAAAAAGTAGAAAAGAAAGAAGAGAAAAAGTAGAAAAGAAAGAA
>CAYYPF010000003.1:15739-19919 GCA_964473475.1 Microcaldota archaeon
AAAGAAGAGAAAAAGTAGAAAAGAAAGAAGAGAAAAAGTAGAAAAGAAAGAAGAGAAAAAGTAGAAAAGAAAGAAGAGGAATAATTTCCTTCCTATTTTTTATACAAGTTCTCATACCATCCAATAAGTGGAACAAGCACTCCAGCAGCTACAGCAAATGGAATACAAGTGTTATCATTAATAGAACCGGCAAAACCAGCAATGAGGCTACTGATTATACCAAATAAAAGTACGTAATGTAGGTTTACACCGCGTTTCTTGCCGTTAAATCCCAAGTAAAAAAGGGATACGATTACTAATGTTGGGCCTGCAATTCCAGAAGCGATGCAAGATGAGACTATAATTATTATCGCAAGTAAGATACATGCTAATTCAACTTTTAATTTTACGATTGCTTCCTTAATATCCACACACCAATCTATTTGTGAAAGTTTAAGAATTTAACTCAGATGTCATAGATTTTTGTTTATTCAAACATTGCTTTACAACTTGCTTTCAGATCAGTATCATCTATACTGTTGCAGTATAATGGATTGTCATTTTTTTCTGCAGATTCCTTATAGCATTTATCTTTCCATACTCCATCATTCATCTCATTACAAGACTCAATAGGAAGTTCCTCTCCTTCCATACTTTGTCCATAACAAATAGATTGTGCAGTGTATTTTAGTTTTTCACATACTGCTGGTTTGTAGTTTCCAACAGCATAATCAACGTAGCATTTTTCTCTCTGCGAGGTATATCCGCTGCCGAGTTTATCGATTTCTATACAACCTTGGAGGTCTCCAGTTTTTACTGCATATTCAGTATAACAGTCATCTGGATCGTTCAATACATCAACTAAATTAGCACAGAAGGTGTAATTCCCTGTATTTACTGCGAAATAAGTGTAACAAGTATATGCTTCAGTACTATCAGCAGAGATTTGTCCACAGTAGTATGAGCTATCTACAATTGTTGCGTATAATCTATAACACATATCTTTCTGAGCAACTAATCCAAGGTATACGCACTTATCCTGTTTCTGTGCAACTGAATCACATGCACTTTGTTCAGCAGGTAAATCTAAAACTTCACATACACTGGTATTTCCTGTTTCTTTTGCATATTTCAAGAAACAAGTTGTATCTCCACAATAGGTATAATCATTATTCTTTACAGCCAGGCATAATTTTCTTTCCTCTCCTGTTGTTGTATAACATGAATCAACTAATAACCCGCAGGCATTTTGATCTGTTTCTTCAAGCTCTTTGCATAAAAATGCACTTCCACTCTCTTGAACAAGTGATTCTACACATTCCTTTTTCTTAGAATAATCCTCAACTTTTAAGCATGCTTCCTGTGATTCTCCAGCAAGTGCTTCGTAGCAATCCTGCTGCAATGTTTCTAATTGTTCACACAATTGCGGGTTTTTTTCGCTAATTGCTTTTCCCAGAACAAATTCCTCTGAACTTTCATTTACTGTTTGGTTTTTTACTCCTAAATCTCCACTAGTATTCTGACTAGTATTAATTTCTATATAGTCCTCTTCACCATTTGCTTTGGGAAGTCCATTAATATACAGTGCAATTGCAACTATTGCTACTAGAAATATTACAAATATTATGAAGTTATTTTTCCTGGCCACTTTTTCCCTGGAACCACGATAAGTTCCATGTGATTCAACTATATCATCTGGTGCTGGTATTCCTTTCATGTTCTTACCTACAACAATTAACTTTAAAATCTTGATTATTGATTATTACTATTGTATTTCTAATAATTGAGGTAATTTTATGACCAGTACAGAAACTTTTTTCAATGAGCGTTTAAAAAAAACAGATCCCCAGGTTGCAACTATGCTCCATAATGAGCTTGAGCGAATGCGCAATGGGCTTGAACTTATTCCTTCTGAAAATGTTACCAGCCTTGCGGTGTTAAATGCATTAGGCTCAGTTCTCACAAATAAATATTCTGAAGGCTACCCAAGGAAAAGATATTACGGAGGAAATGAGAATGTAGATGAGGTAGAGCTTCTTGCAATTGAAAGAGCAAAAAAAGCATTTGGAGTTGAACACGTGAATGTACAAGTCTATTCCGGAAGCCCGGCAAATATGGCTGTTTATTTTGCAGTATGCAAACCTGGAGATGCAGTAATGGGCCAGAATCTTCCAGATGGGGGCCACTTAACTCATGGATGGAAGGTAAATTTTTCTGCACAACTATATAAAAGTGTTCCCTACCACGTTAAGGCTGACGGATATATTGATCTTGAAGAAGTTAGAAAACTAGCTTTAGAGAATAAACCCAAACTTATTTGGTGCGGTGCTACTGCATACGTGCGAGAGTTTCCATTTGAAGAATTAGGAAAGATTGCAGATGAAGTTGGTGCGTATTTTGTTGCAGATATTGCCCACATTTCCGGATTAATTATTGGAGGAGCACATAAAAGCCCAGTTCCTTATGCGCACATAATTACTACGACCACTCATAAAACACTTCGCGGACCAAGAGGCGGAATGGTTATGGTTACGAAAAAAGGCCTGGAAAAAGATCCAGAGCTTGCAAATAAAATTGACCGCGCAGTATTTCCTGGTCTTCAGGGCGGACCTCATGATCATCAGACAGCTGCAATTGCAGTTGCATTAGGAGAAGCACTTAAGCCTGAATTCAAAGAGTATGCGCATCAAATTGTAAAAAATAGTAAAGCACTTGCAGAGGGATTAATGAAACACGGAATTAAGCTTGTGAGCAATGGAACAGATAACCATATGATTCTTATTGACTTAACTGGTTTTGGAAAAGGGGCAGGTATTTTTGTTCAGGAAGCTTTGGATTTGGCAAACATTACATTGAATAAAAATACTATTCCTGCAGATCCTTCCTCTCCATTTTATCCAAGCGGTGTACGATTAGGTACACCTGCAGTTACTACCCGGGGATTAAAGGAAAAGGAAATGGCTTTGATTGCAGAATGGATTTCTAAAATAATCAAAGAGGTTTGCACTAAATATCGTTTACCTGAGGATAAGCTAGAAGTAAAAGAATATTTAGCGAAATTCCGGGCCGAAATTAAGGATAATCCAATTATTCTCCAAGCAAAGAAGGAAGTAATTGAATTTTCCAATAAATTCCCGATCTATAAGTCCCTTGATTGAATAATCCATTTACAATTTATATATTCCTATATATCCTTTAGTTATGATCCTCCAATGCAATGGAACAAGTATAGGTCTTGATGATGGAAAAGGGGATATTTCTTTTGTTTCCCATGCACATGCAGACCACTTAAATGGAGTAAAATCCAAAGAAGAAATTTTATCCAGTGAAGAAACTATTGAATTAGGAGGATTAAAAGGAAAAATAAAATCCTTAGAAAATGTAAAATTATTAGAAGCAGGCCACATGCTTGGTTCAAGACAACTACTTGTAGAAAATGATGGAAAAACAACTGTTTATACTGGAGACTTAAGACTAGAAGATTCAATTTTATTCAAAGGAGCAGAGATTCCGCAAGCAGATGAAGTAATTATCGAAGCAACGTATGGGGATCCTTCTTTTGAATTTCCATTAAATGAAGAGGTTTATTCCCAAATTAAGAACTGGGTAAAAGAAAACTCAGATAAAAATCTTCTAATTGGCGGATATGAGATGGGAAAATCCCAGGAACTAATTGCAATTCTAAATAAATACTGTTCAGTTTTTCCAATAGTAAATGAACGGATTGCTGGGCTTGGAGAAATATATAATAAATTTGGAAAAAAATTAGAGTTTATAAAGGTTGGAACAGAGGAAGCAGAGGAAGAGATGAAAGGCCCTTTTGTTGCAGTTGTTCCTCCTAAGCATGCAAAAAGATATTTTGCAAAAAGAATTGGGGATGCATTTGAAAGAAAAACCCTTTGTGCATTTGCCTCTGGCTGGACTTTGAAATACCAATATGATGTTGATGCTGGTTTTCCTCTAAGTGACCATGCTAGTTTTTCTGATTTGAAAAAATACATTCAGGAAAGTGGTGCAAAGAAGGTTAGTTTCTTTTGTGGGACTACCGAGTTCCTTAAGAAAGACTTTAAAAATCTTTTATGAGGAAATATTGAATGCTGTTTAAACTTAGAACAGTAGTAGTACCTAGTACTCTGCCGACGGGTGCAAAAGTAGTACAGAAGAGACGTCTCCGTAGTATGTATTGAGTATACGATACGAA
>CAYYPF010000003.1:20019-24443 GCA_964473475.1 Microcaldota archaeon
CAAAAGTAGTACAGAAGAGACGTCTCCGTAGTATGTATTGAGTATACGATACGAATTATCGAGAAAGGTGTCTATAATAAGAAACACACAATGGCTACGATGGTATAAGTGTCTTGAGTCCAGGAGTCTAGAGTCTTGTATTAATTTTTATTCATATTGAGAACGGCAATCCGTTCTCGATACCATCAAGAACGAGGTGTCGTTCTTGAGGAGACTCAGAACTGAAAACTCAAGACAGTACATTGGTAGTATGGGGGCCTGTGGAGCCCTAGACCCGAGTTCGATTCTCGGTCGTGGCCTTTATTTACTTTTAACATCTGAAAAAATAACAAAAAATTAAGGATGTTGTGCGGCCTTTACTTTCAGGTTTAAGACCATAACTCATTTGTCTAATGCAAATATTTATATACTTTATGTATCTATACTAGTTAGGTTGACTAGGATGGTTACACAAAAGATACAGTTAAGCAATATTGAAATTAAACTCCTATTCACTCTTGAAAGACAAAGCAAGGAGGTGTTTACTGTAAAGGATGCTGCAAAAATCCTTGAGGATACCTCAAAACAGGTTATTTGGGACACTCTTTCCAGATTAGTTAAAAAACACAGAATAGAAAGAATAGAACGCGGGAAATATATTCTTATTCCTGCTAAGGCAGGTCTGGAAGCAGTGTGGGGAGTTAGGGCAACAGAATTACTAAAATCTTTTAGTCAAGAATATTACATCTCTTTTTGGAGTGCCCTTGCTTATTGGGGCATAACAGAACAAATAGTAAAGACGTTATATATCTCTATATTAAAGAGGAAAAAATCAATTAATTATTTAGATACAAAATATGAATTTGTAAAGATCTCGAAAAAACATTTTTTTGGATATGTTGAAAGGAATGGAATAAATGTTGCATCAGTTGAAAAACTTATTTTAGATTGCCTTAAACACCCCGAATATTCTGGAGGGTTATCTGAAATTTCCAAGATATTTTATGATTCAGAAGTGAAGATAAACTGGGATAACTTGCTTGTTTATTTAAAAAAATTTAATGTAAATGCAGTTGAGAGGCGATTATATTTTCTTCTTGATTATTTTAATCTTAAAGAAAATGTTGTTTATAGATATCTATCTAAAAGGAAATTCGAAGGGTACAGGCTTCTTGAACCCTCAAGATCAAAAAACACTGGAAAATATAATTCAAAATTTGGTTTGAGGATAAACATAAATCCTGAAACACTTAGAGAGGAGATTCTATGAAACATGATGATTTGAAGATAATGGCAAAAAGATTACGGCTGAATGTGAATACAATTGAAATAGATTATGGGCTCTCACTCTTTCTTACTTTTTTATCCTATTATCCTCTTAAAAATAATTTAGTATTCAAAGGAGGAACAAGCATAAAAAAGACTTTATTTCCAGAATTTAGATTCTCAGTTGATTTAGATTTTACAATATTTAATGATGATAACTTTGAAAATCATATGAATACTTTTTTTGAAGATATCTTAAAATTTGATTTTGATGGATTTAAATTCTATAAGTTAAAAGAAAGATTAGTAAGAGAACCAAATAAGGGATTTTCAATATTTTATCATTTTGATGATGAAAAGGAAAATGAACCTATCCATCAGCCAATAAAAATTGACATGAATAAGACCCAAAAAGTGCTTTTGGATCCTGAATGGAGAGAGCTTATGGTTAGGCCATATTCATTTGATTTAAGTGATCTTTCTTTGGGGAAAACTGATGGAAAGATTCAGCGTATGCAGTTAAGGGAAATACTTGCAGAAAAATTCCACGCCCTTTTTAATCCAAAAAGAACAAAGGCAAGAGATGTTTATGACATTGATTATATCTTATCAAAAGAGAAAAGTATTTTAAAAGATAAAGAAATCTTAGATTTAATAAAAAGAAAAGTTGAAATAAGAGATGGATCATTGAATTTAAAAACCATTGAAGAAAAAATTGAAATATTAAGGGATGGCTGGAATTCTGATCTTAAAGATTTGATTAATGATTTTCCTTCTTTTGATGAGGTAAAAGAAAGGGTCTTGACTAAAATGAAATTGTTAAATTTCTAATTAGTTTACAATTACCTCTTTAAGCTTAAAGTCCAATCAAATAAATCCTATTTACTATATATACAGTAAGTTATTAAGCCATATAGTAACTATAGAATTTATACAGTTGTGTTCTTTGTCATTGATCCTCGTTTTTGAAGTGGTAATATTCTTTCTCTTCAGTCTTTGTAAAAGGGGAACTCTTTTACAGTTGTGGACTTGTTCACCTGATTTAATGATCGAGGAAATGAAATTTCCGAGAGACTTGAACGATTTGTCGTTCAAGCAGATTTATGCGACATATTGTACCAATTCAATAGCGAATAAATGTATATTTTGTGTCGCTATAGCAACCAACGTAGTGACTATCAGTACTCAAAGTATAGCTTTTTTGTATCTCATTTAGGTAACATGGATTATTCGAAATGTTCATGTATTTTACCAATCATCTAACTTTAGGAAATCGTAAAATAAATACGTTGGTGAATGTATAGACGCTTTATCATCTAATCGTATGTCATCTGTTCATATGATTAAATTTATCGAATATCCTGAGACAAGAATGTTGTCTCAACCAAGAGAACGCATTGCGTTCTCGGGTCCGACAGAACAACGCTTCGTTCTGTGGACCATTGAAGCTCCGCTTCAATCGGTCGTTGAGAATGTTTTGCATTCTCAACATCTATACAGAACCATCTATGAAACCCCAAGATTAACGATTGGCATTACTTAGTTGGTTCTGTATATAAAATGAATAAAATCAATTCAAGAAACCTTTTTAAATTAATCATATCTAAATATGATTATGTCCTTCATCGACCGTGAAAACGAAATAAAATTTCTGGAAGATCGATATGCCCAAGGCAAGCCACAGCTAATAATCATTTACGGCAGGAGGCGTGTAGGAAAGACAGAATTAGTGCGAGAGTTCATCCGCAACAAACAAGCAATATACTTTCTAGCTGAAAAAGGAAGCATTGAAATAAACTTCGAGCGGTTTGTTCAAAGGCTTGCAGAAGCTGTTCACCAAGAAGGAATATCGTTTAAGGGCTGGGCAGAGGCATTTGAATACCTGAAGAGGCAGAATAGAAAATTTATTATTGCTATTGACGAGTTTCCTTATCTTATTCAAAGTGATCATACGATAACCTCAACATTTCAGCGAATTGCAGATGAGGTTTTACCAAACTCAAACCTTTATCTAATTCTATGCGGATCCAGCGTTTCTATAATGGAAGACAAGGTGCTGGCTTACCGAAGCCCTCTTTATGGCAGAAGGACTGGGCAATGGCAATTAAATCCCCTTTCTTTTAAGGAATCTCGCTTATTTGTTCCTGATTATAATATTGAAAAACAGATTGAAACCTATGCTGTAGCTGGGAATATACCGATGTACCTACTTGAGTTTGACGATAGTTTATCAATAAAAGAAAATATAAAGAAAAAAATTCTTTCAAAAGGTTCCATCCTTTACGAGGAACCTAAATTCGTTTTAAATCAGGAATTTAATGAAGCTGGAATTTATTTTTCTATTTTTGAAGCATTGGCAAAAGGAAAGAACACAGTCAAGGAAATAAGCGACATTATCAGGGTAGATCCAAGAAATATAAACAAATATCTCAACCTTTTGATTCGTCTTCACTATATTTCTAAGAACTATCCTCTATTTTATGAAAAAAACAAGAAAAAAGTGCGCTATCACATAAGGGATAATTTCTTTGATTTCTGGTTTAAGTTTATAAGGCCTAATTTCTCAGATTTAGAAGTTGGTGATTTAGAAAATGCAGAAAAGAAGATTCTCCCATATTTTAATGCTTTTGTAGGCAGGAAGTTTGAGCAGGTTGCGCAAGAGGTTCTGATGGAACTCAATAGGAAAAAGAAACTGCCTTTTGAATTTGATAAGATCTCTAATTTCTGGGATAACACAAAAGAGGGAGTTGCAGTAGAGATAGATAGGATTGCAGTAAATGAGAAAGAAAAGAGAACCCTCATTGTGGAATGCAAATGGGAAGAGGGTGTTTCAGTTAAAAAACTACTTGCTGAGAGCCAGGAGAAAGTAAAATCTTTGCCTTTGTTTGAAGGATATAAAATTTCTTATGCTTTTTTTGCGAAAACATTCAAGCACGATATGAAAGATTCCTCTGTTCTATTGTTTGATTTCAAAAACTGGGTTTGATACCCCGCTGCTTGCAGCGACCAGTTTTTGAAAGTCATGACCGAATGAGGTATACCGCGCAGCTTGCTGCGGGGTCTCTTCGGTCATGTTGATTTGAAAGGGCTTGAGAAGGCGATTGCTTAAGACCTTTTACGTCGGCAGAGTTAGGTACAAATAATATCTACACCTTTAATGATTTATGCAATATGTTGCA
>CAYYPF010000004.1:0-4892 GCA_964473475.1 Microcaldota archaeon
CAATTAATTTTTTGAATAGTTATCAGGGAACGCTCAACCTTGAGATGATAAAACAAGTGCATGCAGTTGTCCAGGAAAATATCCAACCAAAGGAGGAATTAGGACAATATAAAAGAAGACAAAATTATATTATTGGAACAGATTTTTTGCCTACGCCACCGAATCTAGTGGAAAAAAGAATGAATGGATTGATACGCTGGCATGGTTTGAATAAAACAAAGTATTCGATATTTGAACTCGCAGCATTATTTCACATAAAATTTGTAAGCGTACACCCATTTATAGATGGCAATGGGAGAACTGGAAGGCTTTTACATAATTTTATTTTAAAATACAATAAAACTGCACCCATAATTTACAGAACAAAAACGAAACAGACGTATTATTCAATGCTTAGATCTGCACAACTTTATGGGGAACATAAAGGCTTCTTAGATTATACCTTTGAGGAATTTGTAGATACCTATGAAGGATACTAAATACTTGTCAAGAAACAACACAGCCAAAACCCGGAGCCCAAGACTCAAGACAGGTTGTTTGCTTCTTCCAAACCTTTTTATTGTTTCTTACGGTGTTGCTAATTATAGGACATCTTCTTAGGCCTTTAGAGGTTATTCTTAGTATAAACCGAGAGCGCTCTCTTTTGTACTAATATTGCATCGCTCAATCTGGACTGGATAATACTTAGGTTTTTAATTTACAACAGGCTATCTAGGATAGGATACTCATGAACGATAAGCTAGATCCCTGGGGTCAAGTTAATATAAAAGATTACAGTAAGCTATGCAAGGATTTTGGAATTGATGAATTTTCAAAAATTACTCCTCAGATGCCCAATGCCCCAATATATATGCGAAGAGGTGCAATTTTTGGCCATAAAGATTTTGATCCAATCCTAAAGAGAATTAAAGAGAAAAAAGATTTTGTAATGATGACTGGCCTTATGCCCTCAGGAACCTTTCATTTTGGCCATAAATTAGTTGCAGACCAAATAATCTATTACCAAGAGCAAGGTGCAGAATGTTTCATTACTGCTGCAGACCTAGAAGCCCACCTAACTAGAAATATACCTTTAGAAAACGCCAGGGAAATTGCAATTAATGAATATCTAATAAATTACATCGCACTTGGTTTGAAACCAGAAAAAGTTCATTTTTACTTCCAAACAGAAGGCAAAAAAGAGTACATGAACCTAAGTAAATTTGTATCTAAAAAAACAACATTTAATGAGTTCAAAGCAATTTATGGGGATGCAAATCCAGCAAAGTTAATGGCAGCATTAACCCAGGTAGCTGATATTTTGCACCCGCAATTAAAGGAATTCGGAGGTCCAAGGCCAACTGTAGTACCTGTAGGTGCAGACCAGCTTCCACACATAAATTTCACTAGGGATATTGCCTCACGAATGCAATCAGAATTTGGTTTTATTTTACCCTCAGCAACATTCAATATTCTTGTTCCTGGACTCCAAGGAGGAAAAATGAGTTCTTCAGTTCCAGAAAGCTATATCGCATTTTCTGATGATGAAAAAACAGTTAGAACTAAAGTAATGAAATATGCATTTTCCGGAGGCCAGTCCACAATTGAGGAACATAGGAAACTAGGAGGTAGAACTGAGGTTGATGTTTCCTTCCAATGGTTAAGGCTTATTTTTGAGCCCAATGATTCTGAGCTTAAAAAAATTCACGATGATTATGAATCTGGAAAATTACTTACAGGAGAACTAAAACAGATTCTTGTTGATAAAATAAATTCTTTCTTAATCGAGCATAGGAAGAAGAGAAAACAGGCTGAGAAGTTGGTTGATAAATTCCTTGAAAAATAAATTTCCAAGACCTTCAAGACTTCTAGGTAATGTTTGTCTACTAAATAGTGCTGATCAAGACCATTCAAGTCAACAAATTCATCGAAGTATCCCTAATCAGTGTAGCTGCCCCAACAATTGCTGCAAGTACAATTCCCCCAATGAATAATCCCATAGACCAGCTAATCCATTTTCCCCTTTGCTCTGCTGGCTGTGCCTGAGCTAGTGCGTATGTAATCCCGCCAAGAATAAGCATAATAAGTGAAAGCGCAGGACCTATATTCATTAGCGCTGTTGATATAGAAGTAAGAAGGTTTTCTATATAACTCATAGAATAAACTTAACAGGAAAAAGTATAAAAACCGAACGGAAATGGGTATTAAATCATTTGACCAATTATTTACAAGTCTCACGTCCTGAGTCCAGCAAACTGATATCTAATAAACTACTATACCAAACCAACCATCTGGCGCATATTAATTGGTTAGGCTCTACAACGAGGTTGTTTGGTATGTCAGGAACGACGCATCGTTCCTGATCATGATCGCGAAGGCTTGACTGCGCTTCGCGACATATCGAAACCAACGTATTAGTTAGCATGAATTAGTTGGTTTCGTATAGCAATAACTCGAAATTTTTGAGATGCTGTTTATATAATCTACCTTATTAGTATCATTTGTAATTAAAGGGCTAATTAGAATGAAAAAGATAATTTTTTTCATAATTCTATTGATTCTCATCAGTTCTATTTTTGCCCAGCAAACCTGTGAATATAATGGACTCAAAACAGAATTTGGTTACAACTATTTTGAACCAGGAGTAAAGTCAGAGTATGCTGATGAGCAATTCATTCGTCTTGTTGATCCTAAAGCTATAACAACACTTGATCAGCTAAAAGGACTAACCTGCTTAGAATATGCTGATTTTTATGAGCAGGGAATTTCCGGAGATTTAGAACAGCTAAGAAACTTAGTAAATCTTAAGGTCCTGAGTCTACACACTAATCCTGGGGTTTACGGAAATGTTTGTGTTTTCAATAATGCCCCCAAATTAAAAAGTTTGAAATTAGCCTTTGATGAGAACGTCTATGGGGATATTTCTTGTTTAAAAGATTTGAATTTAGAGACTTTTGCCATGACATATACACAAATTTCAGGAGATCTTTCTGATTTAAGTCATATGACAAATTTAAAGGCTTTATACTTAGGCTGGACAACTATTACTGGAAACATTTCTGCCTTAAGTGGATTAACCAATTTAGAAGAACTGACTCTAGTTGATCCAGCAGGAGAGGGTTCTGGATTTTACGGAGACCTCGCGTCACTTGATAATCTAAAAAAATTAAGAAAGGTTGCTCTTTACAATATGAATGTAACTAATTGCGAACATTTTCATGAAGTTCATCCTGATATTGAGGGGGGATGCTCAGATAGTTCAGCATCTACATTAATTGATCCGAATACAGAATCAGAAGAAATAATAGGAGAAGGCCAAAAAGATAATGGAACTAAGGATGATAATGGGCCTCCAGAAGAATGTATAGTAGATAATCAGTTTATTGGAGAGGAGGATTGCAGAGCCCTAGTAGATAAAAATTACAAAAAACAACCTACTGAATGCAGTGTAAATGGAACGTTCATTTCAAAAACTGGGTTTGATACCCCGCTGCTTGCAGCGACCAGTTTTTGAAAGTCATGACCGAATGAGGTATACCGCGCAGCTTGCTGCGGGGTCTCTTCGGTCATGTTGATTGAGGGATGTGGAGTTTCAACACAACAAGAAAAAACAGAGCTGCAAGAAATACCAATTGGAAAAAGTTTTTTACAAAAACTGCTTAATTGGATAATTTCATTATTTAGTTAATCTAATTTTTGGACTTTTCTCCTGAAATTTTGTCGGTTTAGATTCACAAGTACACAATTATTTTGTAATTTTACATTATCATTAATTAGTGGCTATAGTGGGACAGAAAATCCGTCCCATATATACTGAACCAAACTAGATACGACTTCATTTCAATAATCGGAATTACTTAGTTAGTTCAGTATATGTTTTGCAATCTTTTTTATAAAATCCACCAATCTATTCGAATACCCAGATTCATTATCATACCAAGAGGAAATCTTAACCAACTTTCCCTTAGCCCTAGTTAATTTTGAATCCACAATTGAAGAATAAGAAGATCCAATTATATCTACTGAAACCAAAGGCTCCTCAGTATAACCAAGCACTCCTTTTAATTCATCATGTGAAGCTCTTTTCAGTTCAGCATTAATTTCCTCAGCAGTTGCTTCTTTCTTAAGCAAAAGAGTAATATCATTCATAGAACCATCAATTACTGGAACCCTGAATGCAACTCCATCCATTTTTCCAGTTAAATTTGGAAGAACCTCTCCAATTGCCTTTGCAGCTCCAGTTGTAGTTGGAATTATACTAACTGCCCCAGCCCTTGCTCTCCTTAAATCCCTGTGACTTCCATCTAGAATTCTCTGATCATTTGTATATGCATGAATTGTGCTTAGGAATCCGCTCTCAATTCCAAATGCACTATCAATTACCTTCAATACTGGTGCTAAACAATTAGTAGTACAGGAAGCAAGTGAAATAATATTCATTGAATCTGTATATTTATCGTCATTTACTCCAGGTACGAGCGTTAGATCTACCCCCTTGCCAGGTGCAGATAAAAGAACTTTTTTTGCTCCAGCTTTTAGGTGTTTTTCTGCATCTTCCCTATCTGTAAATTCTCCAGTACTTTCCAAAACTAAATCCACTTCTAATTCTTTCCAGGGAAGTTTTAATGGGTCAGTTTCTGTAATCCATTTAATTGTATACCCATTCACTACTAAATTTCCCCCCTTTACTTCTACTGTTCCTTGGAATTTTCCAAAAACAGAATCATATTTGAGCAAATGCGCATGCATTTCCACTGCACTCCTTGTGTTTATTGCAACAATCTCAAAATCCTTTCCAACTGCTCCTTGTGCAAATGCTGCTCTTAAAAAAGTTTTTCCAATCCTTCCGAACCCGCTAATAGCAATTTTCATGATTTTTCACCTTCTTCATCCACTTGAAAATTGATAGATAT
>CAYYPF010000004.1:4992-24144 GCA_964473475.1 Microcaldota archaeon
CAGATAGAATTCCAATATGGAATTCTGGAGATTTCATCCTGATAGCAATTTTCATGATTTTTCACCTTCTTCATCCACTTGAAAATTGATAGATATGAAATCAACAGATGTCAAAATATAACTTTTGACAGATAGAATTCCAATATGGAATTCTGGAGATTTCATCCTGATAGCAATTTTCATACCATCATCCTATAATATATACAAATTAGTACTATTTTCTGTTTGTTTGGTAATTGATTTAAAGCTTTCTAATGTATTAGTATTATATTGGTGTTTTTTATGGTAGGCGAAAAATTTAATGAAGATGGTCCAACCAGATTGGCAAAGAAACAAGTATACGCTAAATTATCTATAGATTATTCAGGTCAAGCAAGTGTTCCTGAAGGTTATACTCTCAAAAGAGTAGCCAATCCAAATGATCCAGAAACAAGGACTAGACTTCAAATCTATAAACCAGACGGGAATTCTGAGAAGTTTGTAGGAACAGTTATCCAAGACTATGATCCAAAAAAGCAAAAATATAAGCTTTCTCTAGAAATTTCTTCTGAAGATCCACAATTACTCAAGCATATGCAAGAGCAGAAGAAACTGCTCGATTCAAGAGGAAAACTACCGAAACCAGTTAAAGTAGAAAAGCCAACATACACTAAATTATCTATAGATTATTCAGGTCAAGCAAGTGTTCCTGAAGGTTATACTCTCAAAAGAGTAGCCAATCCAAATGATCCAGAAATGAGAGTTAGACTTCAGATCTATAAGTCAGAAGATAATTCAAATTCTGAGAAATATGTAGGAACATGCATACAAGACTATGATCCGAAAAAGCAAAAATATAAACTCACTTTTGAAATTTCTTCTGAAGATCCAGAACTACTCAAACATGTGCAAGAACAGAAGAAAATGCTTGATGCGAGAGGAAAGCAAGAGTAGCTTTTTCCAACTCTATTTAAATTTCTTTATTTTCAACTACAATAAATTCAAAATGATTGACATATATTTTAATATTCCCTATAGTGTGCATTAGTAATGCATAGATTTATATATTAGTAATGCACACTTATACACATGATGCTAAAGGAGACATTAAGAACTATAGTCAAAACTCAAAGAGAGGAGTTAGCAACTGCTGAATATGGAATAGAACGAGAAATGCTCAGAGAAATAGATCAAAAGGTCCAGTTTGCAATAATTCTATCCGGAATACGGCGTTGTGGAAAAAGCACTCTGTTACGACAACTAATGAAAAAAACAGCTAATTTTTACTATTTTAATTTTGAGGATCCAAGAGCCACAAGCTTTGAAGTTAGTGATTTCCAGAAGTTGGACGAAGTTTTCAAAGAAGAATACGGTGAAAGTAGTCATTATTTCTTTGATGAAATTCAAAACGTCCAAAAATGGGAACTCTTTGTAAGAACAATGCTTGATAAGAAAAAACACTTTATGATTACTGGTTCAAATGCCTCGCTTCTCAGCAAGGAACTAGGAACCAAACTTACAGGCAGGCACTTAAAACATGAACTATTTCCATTTTCGTATTTTGAGTTCCTTACCTTTACCTCCAAAAAAGCAGGGATTAATTCATTTGGAGAATATATGCGAAATGGCGGATTCCCAGAATATCTGAAATACAATAGAACAGACATTCTCAAAGAACTTTTCAATGATATAATTACTAGAGATATTGTTGTACGATATCAGCTACGAAGTCTGAAAACCATTAAGGAAATGGCATTATATTTAATTACTAATATCGGTAAAGAGTTCTCCTACAATAGCTTAGCAAAAACATTTAACTTGGGTTCAACCAACAGTGCAATTTCATTTGTTTCTTATCTGGAAGACAATTATCTATTATTCACAGTTCCGAGGTTTGATTATTCTTTGAAAAAACAAGCAGTAAATCCAAAGAAAGTATACTCTATAGATAACGGAGTATCCAGTGTAAATTCCGTTTCTTTCTCTTCAGATATTGGAAGGATGCTCGAAAACCAAGTATTCCTAAATCTCCGAAGATCTGGAAAAGAGATATACTATTTCAAAGATACTCATGAATGCGATTTCCTAGTAAAAGAACGAAACAAAATAACTACTGCCATTCAAGTCTGTTATGAATTAAATGAAGATAATAAAAAAAGAGAACTAGATGGATTGGTTGAAGCATTGGAGAAATTTGATTTGAACAATGGCCTGCTGTTGACCTACAATCAGGAGGACGAGTTAAAAATAAACAGCAAAATAATAAAGGTGAAACCAGTTTGGAAGGTATTAACCAACAATTTAAAATAGGTATTCAATAAACAGACAAAAGTTGATCAAATGGTTAGTCTAAAATGTTTGGGTGCATCCCACGAAGTAGGAAGAAGTGCGTTTATACTCTCAACAGATAAAAATTTTCTTTTGGATTACGGATTAAAAGTTTTTGATCTCTCAGGAGAGCCAAAATACCCAATTCCATTTGAAGAAAAAATAGACGCAGCCCTAATTTCCCATGCCCATCTAGACCATAGTGGTTATGTCCCCTACTTATACACCCAGCATGAGAATATACACTGGTACGCAACCCCGCCAACCAGGGATATTTGTGAACTCTTATTCAAGGATTCAATGAAAATTATGGGTGAGAAATTACCTTACAAACTAAGCCACTACCATACTGCACTCAAGCAATGGCACCCAGTATTCTATGATAAGAAGTTCCATCTAGGGGATACTTCCATGGTTTATAGGGATGCTGGCCACATAGTTGGCTCCTCAATGATTGAAATTAATTACAATAACCAGAAGATTCTCTACACCGGAGACTTCAAAACTGAAGGAACCCGTTTGCATAAAGGAGCTGAATTTGTAGAGGATGTAGATACACTAATTATAGAAGGAACATATGGAGATAAGGAACACCCAGATAGGGCTGGCCTTGAGAAACAATTAGTTATGGAAATTGAAGAAACCTTAGGTGAAGGGGGCCATGTACTTATGCCTGCATTTGCCTTAGGAAGAAGTCAGGAAGTTATTTCCATAATCCGTTCCTACTCAAAAGATATTCCAATTTACTTGGATGGAATGTCCAAGGAAATCGCAAGAATTTATATGAAATATCCGTATTACATTAAGAATTTTGGTTCATTTGAACATGCAATGAATTCAGTAAATTTTGTAGATAGTTTCCATATAAGAAAAAAAGTAACCCAAAATCCATGCGTGATTGTTACTACTGCAGGAATGATGCAAGGAGGGCCAGTTCTTGAATATTTATTCAATGTGAATCCAGAATCCAAAGTAATTTTTACCGGATATTCAGTTGAAGGAACAAATGGATGGAGACTTTTGAACCATGGTAAGATTATGAAGGATGATTATGAACTTGATGTTTCCCTTCCAGTTGAATATTTGGATTTCTCTGCACATGCAGCAAGAACTGAATTAGTTGAATTTGTAAAAAAAGCAAATCCAAAGAAGGTAGTAGTAGTCCATGCAGATCCTGCTGTTGCTGATAGTTTTACAAATACTCTAAAAGGAGAAGGATTCAATGCAGTTGCTCCTAATTTGGAAGAGGTAATTGAATTCTAGACGTATAAATCCAAATACTAATCGATTTTTATATAAATCATTTTAGCGATACAGTTTTAATTATTCGAGTATTATACTATTTTATGTGCAAAAAAATAGTTCTTTCAACAATTATAGTAGGAATAGTGATGGCCATACTCGGCTTCATAAGCCAGGCAACCTGGGTTTCAACCTTGCACCCAACTCTTATGCAAGAATACCAATCTGGTGCTTATAGAGCCTGGAGTGATCCATTAATGAGTTATGTATTTGTCCACCCATTTGTAGTTGCTCTAATTATGTCTCTAGTTTACTTATGGTTTAACCCATTCCAGAAAATAAAGAGCATCTACAAGAAAGGTGCATACTACGGATTTGTATTCTGGTTAATCGGAACGCTTCCAGGAATGCTTATGACCCTTTCCAGTTTCTCTCCAGATATGGTTTCTGAAAAAACAATTTTGGTTTGGACTTTGGACGGATTAGTAAAAGCAGTCTTAGGAGGAATTGCATTAGTCTATATAATAGATAAAAAATAACGATCTTTATGAGCAAGTCATACACTCTATTTTTTTCTTTATTTTTTATTTCCATTCTTTTATTCAGCGGATGCACTCAAAAGGATTCAAGCAGTGCTGAAGATACTTCTCAAACTGCTCAAGGAACTGAAACTCAAGAACCTTCTCCAGAATTCCTAAAAGGCTTTAGTTTATCCCCAAAAAGTTTTTCCTCAGAAGATTTTACTGGTTTTTTTGAAATAGCAACCAAGACCCCAGAGACTCAAAACCCAAAACCCAAGACCATTATAAGCTGGGCAGGAGATTGGGAGCAGTTAAATATTGAATCCTCAGCTCCATTTGTAGTTTCAGAACTTTCTTCAACCTATAAATACCTCCCCCTAATTGAAGTTCAGTTCTTTACCCAATCCACAGGTGAATTGCTAAGACCTCTAGATGAAGCAACTAAACAAAATTACAAATCCTTTGCTCTTTCCTTCATAGAAAAATATAAACCAAAATATTTTGCAATTGGAATAGAAGTAAATGTTTTATATGAAAAATCTCCAGAAGAGTTTGATAATTTTGTTCTATTTTTCAATGAGTTATATACTTCAATAAAAGAAATCTCCCCAGATACAAAAGTTTTTACAATATTCCAATTGGAGAAAATAAAAGGCCTTAATGGAGGGCTCTTTGGAGGAGTAAATGATCCAAGCAAGAATGAATGGTTTCTTTTAGAGGAATTCCAGAACTCTGATCTTTTTGCATTTACTTCCTACCCTAGTTTAATTTATCCAAATCCTTCTGAAATCCCAGCAGATTATTATTCAGAAATTTCTTCTCATACCTCCAAACCTATTGCATTCGCAGAAATTGGCTGGCACAGTGCAAGCAGTCCAGTTGGGTGGGAAAGCAGTGAAGAGGAACAAGGAGAATTCATTTCCGTATTTTTTGATAGGATAGAAAGTCTAGATAATGAATTTGTACTCTGGTCTTTCCTATATGACCAAAATACAATTGAGCCATTTAATTCAATGGGCTTATTTGGTTCAGAAGGAAAGAAAAAATTAGCTTTTGATATTTGGAAAAACATAACATCTAACTAATTTAGTGACACCTATAGATATCTTTTTATACTTTAACCCATAATTAGCCCCAAGGTGTTTAATGTGCAAATTAAAATAAAATCTCTCTTAGTCGGACTATTAGTTTTAGCTATATTCATGGCCCCTATTTTTGCAAGTGGCCAATTACTTACGCAGAAGATGACTATTCAATCAAAAGAAAGAATGTATTTAGTCTATCTTCCAGATGGATATAATTCTCATTATACTTATCCTGTTGTATTTATGTTCCATGGATTAGGAAGCAATGCCTCTTTTGCTGCAAGTTCCTATTATGGAATTACTCAATTAGCAGATTCTCATAAATTCATTGCAGTATTTCCAGACTCAAGAGATGATCTTCTACCTAAGAATTTCAAACTTGGTTGGATTTCTGTTCCTGAATACGATACAATTGCAATTGCAGGTGCATCCAAATATAAGAGATGGGATATCGCACATATTCAAGCTTCGAATAAATGTACAACCCAAGATTTGGAATTTGTAGCTTCTATTCAAAACACCTTAAAATCCACTTATAAAATTTCCAATAATCATATCTATTTCACTGGACATTCTTATGGAGCATTATTCAGCTATTATGCATCTATATGCATGCCAGATAAAGTAACTGCATTTGCTTCCCATTCCGGAGGCCTAGTAAAATACTACTGGTACTATTTCCCAATTGCAGCTAGTAATGCAAAATCCAATCCTTCTTTAGCAGTTCCCGGACTTCTACTCCATTCAACTAGTGATTCAGTAGTTCCATACTCTTGGAGCCAAACCCTCCAATCTGAATTAACTTCCAAAGGTCATCCAAACAAATTAATTTCTCTAAGTGTAACTGCAGATGCAGGCCATGGATGGGATAAATCCAAGAACGAAGAACAATGGAACTGGTTTGTTGCAAACTCACCAGCATTTCCAGAACAGCCAGCTGAAATTAATTTTGTTTCAACTGCTTTAAGTGGAGTTGAAAGTTCTTCCCTAGTTTCTGTAGAAGTAAAATTAGATTCTGCAAAAAAAGCTCCAATTACAGTAAATATTTTAGTTGATTCAAGTTCAACTGCTTCAGTTGGAACAGACTTTACTCTCCAATCTACTCAAGTAATTTTCAATGCAGGAGAAACTTCCAAAAATATTCAATTGAATATTGTAAGTGATAAATTACTCGAATCTGATGAGAATATTGTTCTTACTCTCCAGTTTGTAAGTGGAAATGCATATTTAGGAACTGGAAATAAATTCACTTATAAAATAATTGATGATACCCAACCTTCTTCTAAAGTTGGTTTTGTTTCAACCTCCTCAAGTGGTTTAGAATCTGTAACTCCAGTAGAAATTCCAGTTTCAATGGATTCTGCAAGAAAAGATCCAGTAACTGTTTCTCTTGCAATTGATTCTTCAAGTACTGCAACTGAAGGAATTGACTTTACTCTCTCTTTAACTTCCCTTACATTTGCTCCAGGAGAAACCCAAAAATCTGTTCAGCTCTCCATTCTAAATGATGCAGAAGTAGAACCTGATGAACTAATTGCACTAACTATGCAAGTTTCTTCAGGTGATGCAACTCTAGGAACTAATTCGCAATACGCATATACAATCCAAAATGAGGATGAAGTTGTAATTCCTCCAAAGGAAGAAAAATGGACCCCTAAATTCCTTACAATTATGGGCAACCACCTAAGTATCCTTTGGAAGGAAAAAGACCAACCAGATTGGTATATTCAATTTGATTATTCTTATGAAGATAAACCAGATTTAATTGAAATTTTATATGGAAATTATGTAGGCTATGATGTAAAGGCAGTTGAAGCAACCTGGACTTCACCAAACTATTTCTGGTGGGTTCTTTGGTCTCATCAGAGTGGAACAGCAGGTTTATGGAGGCAGGATTCCTATAGGGATAAGAGTTTGGAAAGATTAGTTGCTCTTCCATACAGCTCAGATATTTCTGTAAAAGATATGTGTCTTATGCAGGGAACTCCATTAGTCTTATGGCAATACAAGAATGGAAACATTCGACTTTCTAAGCAGGATATAGATGGAAAAACCATTGGAAACATTGAATTTGGTTCTCCAGGAGAAGGCTGGAGTGCAAGCAGAGTTCTTGTAGATATTCTTGGAAAAGCAAGAATTCTTTTTGTAAAAGATAACCAAATTCTTCTTTGGATGGTTAATCCACCAACCTCTACAGTTGAGCACAGTTATACCTACACAGCTCCAGAAGGTTATACTATAGGAGATATTGAATTCGGATGGGATAGTGGAGCACAACTCACAAGGATTCTCTGGTTAGATGCAAATGGAAATGCAAAAATTTGGAAGGTTGATCAATCCACAGGAGCATTAGTTAGTTCCTTTGATCTCTCTGCTCCAGCAGGATGGAAATTCCACAGCATGGAAACAACCTATGATGATAAGATTAGACTCTTGGTTGTAAATGGCCAGGGAAATGCAGAGATTTGGAAAATTAATCAGTACTCAGGAATAAAAGAATCCTATACTGAATATACATACGGGGAAGATTGGTAATTCTTCTTCTTTCTTTTTATTTTTTTATTTAATTTTACGTCTTAATTTCTTCAAAATAGTTTCCTTTTTAAATAGTTCTTTCTACCTTTTCTATGGCACTCAGCTAAACATCACGAAAAGAAAATAAGGTATTCACATGTCCGATGAATTGAATGCAAAGAGCATTCAAATATCGTACATTAATGTATTGCCGGGGTATTCACATGTCCGATGAATTGAATGCAAAGAGCATTCAAATATCGTACATTAATGTGTTAATGAGGTGTTCCCATGAGTGATGATGATAAAATCTCAAAAGGTATTTGCCCTGCCTGTGATAATAATTTAGTTTTTCAAGAAGGCTGTAAAAGATGCCATTTATGCGGCTGGGCAGGCTGTGATGGTTAAACGGTCTCGAAGTTTTGGAGGTCCTGGTTTGTACTGCTCAGATTCCTTTGATTATACCTCAATAGTTCTGCATTTTGTGTTTTGAATTCTTAAAGTTCAGAAGATTAAGTTTGCACCAGAATTACTTGAATTATTTCTCCTTAAATGTTTCTAGTGATATCTTTTTAAAGTGTTTCATTATGGATATATACGTTTATTATGTGCACTGCTAAAGTTTCACTAAGAAGACCAACTCCAGAAGGAAAAACCAACATGGTTAGTGCATTCCAGAACCGAGTAAAAACCTTTAAGGACCATGCTGCTGAAGTTGGAAAAGTATCTATAAGTGGATTAATGCTTTCTACTGGCTGCGGACATGCTTGTAAGCATTGCGGAGTTTCCTGTACTTCTTTTGAAAAAGGAGAATCACTCTCTGGAGGAACAGTACTCGCTGCCCAACAAAGAGGATTTTTTAAGAAAGATTCCAGGCCAATTCTTACTGGAGGAGAACCATTAGAACACCCATGTGTTGGAGATATTTATTCAATGCTAAGAAGAGATGGAATTTATCCTACTATTCCAGCAACTAATGGGTTTACTGCTCCACAACAGGTTCAAGATTTTGAATCCAGTTCTTATCCTCTTTACTTTTTAGGAGACATAGATCGTGTTTCCTTTCATATTCTCGATAGATGGAGAGGAAACAGCCCAGGAAGAGATAATATTTTGAAGAAAATGCTTCTAAGAGGACTAACAGAAGTAGATGTAATTGCTGAATTTGGGGCAGAAAAAGAAACAATTGTTTCTTGGTTACAGACCATTATTCGCATCCTTGATAGCGAGGAAATCCTTGCTAAGAAAGGAGACAGATGGGTATCTGTAGCTCTTAGAGGTTTACCTTTTATGGGTGGAAATTCGTTATTTGGAGGAGACGTACTTGGCCCAGTACATCACATATATATGGCAGGAAGAGGACGTACTCTTAATGGGTTATGGGTTGATGATACGCACTTTATTGAAACAGATATGAATATACCTTCTGAGTTAGGAGGTGCACTCCTTTACCCAAATGGCGATTTGGTTTCCTTCTTCCTTGCATGTAATTACTGGTTTCCAAGTGCAAAAGCTAGAATTGGAACTATTAATGATGATCCAAAAGTTCTGAGGGCTAACCTAAGGACTCTCCTTGTTGATTTTTTCAATCGTTCTCTTAGTAAGGGAGTAGAAGAATGGGATCTAGAAATAGAGCATCACTTCCAAAACGAGGAGAGATCGTTTACATGTATGCTAGCTGTTTTTAATTTAGTAAAATTCGATCCAGAAATCCAGCGCTTGTTTGGAGAAATTATGAGAAGAACAGATGCATTGGATTTTAATATTTCAGGTAGCATACACTTAGGATTAGAGCTATCTTCTGATGTTTTTCTTCGTGCTCTTGAGAAAAGAGTCCAGTCATCTTATGTGAATGCTCTTACCAGATAAAATATTCTCATTATTCAGTAAGTTCAAGAGACCAGAACGGGATACATACTCAGCTTTTTATATATTCTCTTTGTTTGCTTAATGGGAGGTCTATGGAATTAGTAGGAATGAATATTGCAATTATAGTTGTTACCATTTCTATTCTTATTTCTGGAATTTCTATTGGTTTAGGAAGAGCACTCTCCATAAAACGAATAGAATTATTTGGTTTAGAAGAATTAATTCAATCAATAATTAATGCAGCCTTAATTGGGGCAGCAGCTGCAATAATTCTTCTTGCCCAAAATATTTCCTCAGAAGCTATAACTCCAGTTTGCTCAACAGGCCCAACAATTACTGAATTAAGTTGCACCTTGCAATCCTTTTCAACTTCCCTATTCTCCTTTTCCCAGGAACTTGTAAAAACCTCAGTTTTAGTTGGCTACTATCAAACACTTTCTTTAGATTTCCAGGCATTTGCAATCCAGCCATTCACAAACCTCTCCTCAATTTCCAATTTATTCTCAACCCATCTTCTTCTTTCCAATCTTCTTACAATTCTCTTAAATTTCAATCTTCAAATAATTAATTTCTTCTCTGAAAATTCCTTATTTCTTTTATTCCCATTAGGTTTGGTTTTCCGTTCCTTTTTTGCAACCAGAAAACTAGGCGGCTTCCTAATTGCACTTGCAATTGGAACTTATTTATTCTACCCAGCATTCATAATGATCTTTCCAGAACCAACTGCCTCTCTAGCCTCTGCAACTGCAAACATGACTTTATTCAACAGCAATCCTGAGTATGCGACCATGCCTGTGCTGGATTTGAATGATAATTATGCAATTGCTGCAAAATTAGATAATCTAACCTCAAAAGATTTTATAGGGGAGTTAACCTTAATTACACAGGAGAATTCAAATGCACTTTCAAAAGTATCCTTTTATTCAGTTTTCTCCCCATTATTCTCCTTACTTCTTACAATTATTTTTATAAAAGAATTGGGCAATATGCTCGGAGGCGAGATTACATTCTCGGTAGGTGTTGTATAAATGATTAGAAAAATATGTGTATTTTTCAAATCCAGAGATTCCGCTGAATCTCTATGTCGCGAACTGTTGTTCGCGAGCATGCTCGAGAACGAATCGTCATTCTCGACATCTGTCAAAAACAAACCACTGGTTTCAGACCGGTGGTTTTTGACATATTCAAACGAGGTGTCGTTCGAATGATCGGAAATAGGGCAATAACACTCACGTGTTTGATTGGAGGAGTTATTGCAGTTTTACTTTCAATTGCATATGGACACCCATTGCTTGCGTTTGGAGGAGCTGTTTTGTTTTTCCTTTCCATGCTCATTTGGAAATACGGTTATTTGCTAATCCCATTAATCACAAGGCACTCGCGCATAGTTGAAATGCGAGATAATTATGAAGTTCCCCCAACCCGGGATTACATTGTAAAGAAAACTGAACGGGGCTACTATGCTTCTAAATTTCTAGAAATCAAATTCTATGAAAATACCTCAGATAAAAGTTCAGCAAGCAAGCGAACTTTATTCGAATCCTTTGAACGTGCAGTTCTTTCCCTAAGAAATGTAGTGAAAATTTCTCTTTTAGTTTCAGCCCTGGATCTTTCCAAGCAAATAGATGAAGTTAAAACCAGACGTTCAATTACAGAATCAAAAAGGGCAAAGCTCTCAGAAAAAAATGCTGATGCAGCAGTACGATTAGACAGGGAAATTGCAATGTACAATCGATACTTAGATAGATTCTCAAAAGGAGAAAGACCTTTAGAGCTAGTTTCCTATGCCTCCACAACTGCATTTGGAGTAACAAGGGAAGAAGCACTTTCCAAACTAAAGAGACAAACCAATGAAGTAAAAACAATCCTGGGAAGCACCCTTGGTGCAGATATTGTTGAACTGAAAGACCTGGACATGATAAAATGTTTCGAATGGGATAAATTCTTCCCCTCTTCAGAAGAGGAGCTAAGGGAATCCCTCTTCTAGTTTATTCAAAAGGTGAAACCAAAGATGAAGCTCTCAAAGATGCTCTCAAGTGATATTGCCTCAAGGCTCCCACTAGTAACTCCCCCAGAACCAAGAAAAGAGCTTCTTCTTTCAGAAATCTCAGGAGGAATATACATTGGAAAAACCAGATTTCTTTCTGTTCCTTTATTCTGGGACCCGAGAAAATTAATTAATCCGCATATTGGAATTGTAGGAATAAGCGGAAGCGGAAAAAGTTACTTAGTTAAAACATTCCTCACGCGCGCTTCGCTTATTTGGAACTCAAATGCAATAATAATTGACTGGGTAGGAGAATATTCCAAATGGGTTAAACAGGCAGGAGGAACAGTTATTTCTCTTGGAAAAGAAAAGCTTAACCTACTAGACCTCACTTACACAAATAAGGCAGTTCGAATCAAGCAAATCCTTTCTGCACTTGATATTCTTGCAGGCTTAAAGGATTTCCCAGAAGAAAGGGAAGAAATTGAAGCAGCAATTGAATCTGTTTACAAGAGTAAAAAGAAACCACACATTTTAGAAGTAGCTAAGTTTTTGGATTCAAAAGG
Organism: Microcaldota archaeon; assembly: GCA_964473475.1. Classification (GTDB taxonomy): domain Archaea; phylum Micrarchaeota; class Micrarchaeia; order Anstonellales; family Bilamarchaeaceae; genus CAYYPF01. The sequence continues at coordinate 17,084 of CAYYPF010000004.1, forward strand.
AAGCACAAAAGCAGCACGAATCCTCAAGCGATTTACCTATGAGGGGATGGACTTCTTCTCTGGAGAATCCACACTTAATATAAAGAAATTAACCAGCTCAGGTTTAGTTTCCCTAGATCTTCATGAGCTTCCAACTGAAGAAGTAAGAAGCCTTGCAGGCCTTACAATTCTCCAATATATAAAAGAAATCATGAGGGCCAAACCATATGAAGAAGAACGAGGAATAGAACTATTCGTAGTATTGGATGAGGCCTGGAAGATTGCATCTGATGAAGGAAGTGATGTAATTGATATTGTGCGTGAAGGAAGAAAATACAATTTTGCCCTATTGGTCGCAAGCCAGAATCCTTCAGATATGCACAAAACCATTTTCAGTAATGTTGGAACCTTCTTTACCTTAAGACTAGTTTTGAAGGAATTCAGGGATTATGTAAAATCCTCTGCCGGATATTCAGATTTCATAGATGAAGAAATCTCCAAATTCGGAGTAGGGGATGCAGCAGTAAGTATGATTTTTGCAGAGAAGCAGGCAGGGCACACAACCTTCCTGCTTAAAAGGATTGATGGAGAAGAGCCATTATTCCTATACAAACTAAAGGGTGGTGAAGTGGAAATCGAGATTGAAAGGGAGCAACTCATACGCATGCTCTTTGAGCATGGACTAGATGATGCCCAGGTTTCCATGGTTAAGGAGGAATTTGAAAAAGGGGATGGTGAGCTAAATGCAGAAATTCTGGTCTCTTTTTTTGAGAAATTCGGTTATTCAAAAGCATCTACAATTTCCTTCTTAAGGCAATTAGGGATAGAAGAAAAGAACATTGTTCACATATTCTCACTTGCAAAAATGAAGAAGGCTGGAAAAGGCGTAGTAGATGTAGTAATGGACGGGTAGGGTGTTGAAGAGTATATAGTGATAATATGGATACAGTAAAGATTTCCCTCACAGCAAAGAGAAAACGTAAATTCTCTGAACTTGCTAAAGTATTCTCTAATTTGGGATTCACCAGAATGTCTCTACTCAAAGATAAATTAATTCTGGAAAAAGCACTTGGAACAGACCTTCAAGGAAGCAAATATATGGATTATAAAATAATATTTGAAGAAAAAGGAATTACCTTCTTCTATACAATTCCCTCCCAAAGAGATAAGCGTTCAAGAATTTTAGAATCCCTTTCCACATTTCTTAATCTTTTGATTCTTACTAATCCATTCTATACAATTGATCCTCTTCCAATCTATGAATCCATGCGCTCAGCAATTGAGGAAATGGAAAATATAATCGATAAGGAAGGAATAAACTATACAATGGAAATTGATGATTTAAGGCAGAAATCTGATTCACTCAAGAAAAGATATGATGATCTTGTACTCTCCAGCGAAGAAAATGCGCGCATTCTTCTGGAAACAGAAAGAAGAAGGTCAGATTTGCAGAAAAGATTAGAATCCTTAGAAGGAACGAGTAACGAGACCCTGAAGGAAGAGCTCTTTGAGTGGATAAAGCTCCACCATGGACAATTGGAGGTTTATGAATTTGCAAAAAAATACGGAATCACCTCCAGAAGAGTTGAGGAAGGACTGAATATGCTCATACGTGAAGGATATATTCTCATGAAGAGCCGTTGAATACGAATAATAAAAAATAAGGGATAATATGATTGAACGCGGATATAAATTTACACTTCTTAAAAACTATTCAAAGACCCGTGAGTTTACAATTCAAAAGAATATAGAACGCCCATTATTTGGGTTTCTTTCAAATTTATTCAAAGGAGATAAAAAATGAATGTTTTACTTATAGGCGAAGGTGCGCGTGAACACATAATTGCAGAACACCTTGCAAAGGATGCAAAACTATTTGCAATAATGTCCAAGAAAAATCCAGCAATTGCAAAACTTTCTGAAGATTTTTATGTTTGCAATACTGAAAATGAGCGAGAGATAAAGGCCTGGGCAAGTGGAAGGAGAATTGATCTTGCATATGTAAGCCCAGATGCAATTCTTGCTTCAGGAATGAGCGATGCACTTATTTCCTTAGGTATTCCAACTGTTTCCCCAACCAAAGACGTTGCAGATATTGAATGCAATAAGCAATTTGCAAGAGAATTAATGGAAGATCATAAAATTCCAGGCTTAGTTGGATATAAACTCGTAGAAAATGAATCAGATGCAATGAGTGCAATTAGAGAATTCAAATATGTTGCAATAAAACCTATTGGCTTAACTGGTGGAAAAGGAGTGAAGGTAAGCGGAGACCATTTTAATTCTGAATTTGATGCAATGAAATATGTGAAAGAACTTCTGAATAAAGATGGAAAGCTTCTAATTGAGGAAAAATTACAAGGGGAAGAATTCACCTTACAGGCATTTTCTGATGGAACTCATCTTGCATTTATGCCTCCAGTTCAGGACCATAAACGCGCATTTGTAGGAGATGCCGGTCCAAATACTGGGGGAATGGGTTCCTACTCAACTGGAGAATTGCTTCCATTCATGAATGAGGAAGATTTGGAAAAAGCCAAACACATAATGAAAAAAACAATTCTTACACTAAAGAAGGAGCGTGCAGAATTTAAGGGGGTTTTATACGGCCAGTTTATGCTCACAAAAGATGGGCCAAAAGTAATTGAATATAATGCGCGATTTGGAGATCCAGAAGCAATAAATGTTCTTACACTTCTGAGGAGCTCTTTGGTTGAAACATTTGAATCAATTGCAGACGGAAGACTGAAAGAGGTTAAGTTTGATAATATATCCACAGTAGTAAAATATTTAGTCCCTGAAGGATATCCAACTAATCCAAAGAAGGATGCACTTGTTCATGTGGATGAACAGAAAATTAAGAAATCCGGAGCCAAAGTATATTACGCATCCGTTTACGAAAAGGAAGGAAACATCCACACAACTGGCTCTAGGGCATTTGCAGTTGTTTCTGCAGAACAGAAAATCTCTGATGCAGAAAAAAATGCAGAGCGCGCCCTTGCATTCATTGAAGGCCCGCTCTTCCACAGAAAAGATATAGGTACAAAATCCTTAATCCAAAAAAGAATAGAGCATATGAAGGAAATACGGGGGTAAGATGAAAAAATTCCTCTTTTTTCTATTTCTGCTTCAATTTCCAATTCTGTTTTCACTTTATGGTACAGCTTCATTTTCTTTTGAAAAATCCTGGACCATAACCGGAGATTCAGGTTCAACAATTGATATGAATGCAACTTTTCTTGTAAATAATACTGAACAGCACCTTACCTCCCTGTATGTTTCTAAAGGGGAATTCGTACAAGATGGGGAGAATATTTTTGTTCATTATAAAGGAAAACTAGAAGGAGAGGAAATGACTATTGTTGCAAAAGCAAAAGTAATTACTGAATATGAATATTTATATCCTCAAGATTTTTCAAAACCAGTTTCAAAAGGAACTGGAAAAATTCACAACATTGTTTCTCCTTTAATTAAGGACTCATTCTTGAGCACCCTTCTCTCTCTTTCTGATTGGGTGAATGGATACATTACTTATGATCTAGCATATGCAGACATTTCCAATCCTTATGAAGTTCTTGAGCTAAAGAAAGGAGTATGTATCGCATACTCAAATCTATTTAGAGAACTTTTAAATGATCTAAATCTTGAACATAGGGGAATTTCCGGGTATGTTGTTTCTGAAGGCTGGCAGTTCCACTCGTGGGTAGAAGTAAAATTGCCAAGTGGAGAGTGGCTTTCAGTTGATCCAACTTTTGGAGAAGTTGGTATTCTTTCTTCAGAACATATAAAATCTTACAAGTATGATCTGAACAACACCCCAATAGATGTTGTTTCCTCTTCAGATGGCTCAGTTGATGCCTTTACTTCTGAGTATTCAATAGTTTCTGTAACCCAAGAAGAATTAGATCATCAAATAAAATTGGATGTTTCCTTTAGTGATAATCAAGTCTATGTAGATATACGAAACAATGCAAATGAATATGCATTTGTTCCATATACTGCCCAATTTCCAGAAGGCTGGGGTAAAAGTGAAAGTAAATTCCTTCTTATTGAACCAAAAGGAAAACTTTCAATTACATACAAACTAGATACTAAAAATCTAGAACCCAACTACCAATACAATATTCCATTTATTGTTTCTGTGTTTGGCCAAGGCCAAACTTTTGAAGTTTCGCTCTCAGGAGAAAAGGAAAAGGAGGAGAATACAATTCTTGAAGGCTGTCCATTAACCTTTTTCTTATTCCTAATAATCCCGTTCTACTGGGGTACACATGATTGACTTACATGTAGTTGGCGCAGGCCCCTCAGGCTGCATTTCCGCAATTTCAGCTATTCATACTCACAATGCCAATATTCATATTTCTGAGGAACATTCTAAATGCGGAGTTCCTTCCAATTGCTCAGGCTTGATTTCAAAAGATGGACTAAACTCACTCTCTAAATTTGTAAACTATAAAAAATTCATCCTAAATAAATTCAATGGTTCAATAATTAATTTTGCTGGAGAAGAAATAAGAATAAAACGTCCCTCAACTGTTGCATATAAATTAAATCGCACTCTCCTTGACCAGGAGTTTGCTTCCAATGCAGAAAAAGAAGGCGCAAAAATAAAATATAAAGAAAGAATACACTCAAAATTTCTCTCGAACAATATAATTGGTGCAGATGGCCCCAGTTCAATAGTTGCAAGCATATTCGGATTCCAAAAAATAGATAAATTTGTTTCAACTCTCCAGCTAAAAACTAAATTCAAAAGTGAAGATCCACACAAAGTTGAGCTTTTTTATTCAAATAAACAGTTCCCTGGGTTCTTTGGTTGGAGTATTCCAGAGAATGAGGAATATGCAGAATTTGGATGCGGCTGTGTTCTACCTCACAACCCTAGAAAAGGATTTGAAAAGTTTCTAAATTCAAAAGGAATCTCAAATTTTGATTCAAGGAAAATATCCCCCTGGATAATTCCAATTCATACTAGAAAATCAACTTCCAAGCAAGTAGGCAAGAGAAATGTTCTTTTGGTTGGAGATGCTGCAGGGCAAATAAAATCTACCACAGGTGGTGGATTGGTCTTTGGAGGGAACTGTGCAGTACTTGCAGGTAAATATTATGCTACCCCGCGAAGATATGAATTTGAATGGAGAAGGAAATTTGGAATTGATTTGTTTTTACATTCACAGATCCAGGCCTTTTTAGGAAGTAGGAGTGAGAATGGCCTTAAAAATATAGGAAAACTACTCAAGAGTACAAATCTGGATTCTTATTTCTCAAAAGAAGGCCATATGGACAAGCCAAGCAAGATGCTAAAATTTGATTTGATTGAGCATTTGTTCAATTTCAAGAAGTAATTTGTACTACCCCTCTCACTCTTCTTGCATCAAATTCTGAAAGCTGTTCAACATACCTATCATGATTTACTTCAATAGTTGTAAGCATAATTTCTCTATTCTCAGGTCTAATAGATATCACTATTCTGGAATCTCCATCCTGAAGTGAGAAATGTCTCCAGCCCTCATTTCTAGTATTGAGTTTAAATTTTTCCTTAAAAGTTGATCCATTTATTCCTCTTTCTACAAATACTCCTCGTTCTCCAACTTTGGATTCTAGATACAATAAGTACTCAAGAACAAACCTTCTTATCTCACTAATATTCCTTTCAATTAATTGCCTTTGTTCAATACCCATATTATTTATGCTGCCTTGGAATTGCGCTAAAATCATCGTATCTATAATTCGTATTGCACTAGTATTCGGATCAGGCTTAGTTTCTTGTGCAGGCGCAGTATTTCTTCCAAATACTTTTTTTCCACTTATTACTCCTATTGTTTTAGCACTAATAGATACTACTTTTTTGGATCTTTCAAATGCATTGAATATCTCTCTAACCACTTCTTCTGGATCAGTAATTTTTTCCATTTCCTTTAATTTTGGTGCAAAGAATTCCGGAGGAACTCCCAAGTCAACCAATTCTTTTTTAATTCCTCTTAGCATTTCCTTATACTCCCTTTTCCTTGCAACTTCAGCTTCATTTATAGAGTCTAGAAGTGGGAAATTCATTCTTACAAATTCTGCATCTTTCCGTGGAGTTCTGTTCCTTCTAATTCCGTTATCATGTTCTATTTTATGATCTAATTCTTCTGCCCATTCAACTAATACAGCATTAACCTGTAATCTATCTTCTTCAGATACTGGTTCCATCCATTGTTTCCTTAGCTCTGCTTTTGTTTGTTCATAAAGTTCTCCTGTGCGGAGCATAACCTCTTTTTCATACTTCCTGCGTAGCCGTGCCAGTTCATCAGCACCATTCTTTCCAAGTTTTCTATTTTTTTCCCTAGAAGCAAGTTTGCATATCCTTTCTGAGAGTTGTTCTAGTGTTCCCAGTTTTTTCAGATAGTCTTCAATTTCCTGAGTTAATCTTTGGTTGAGCAATCCTTCAATTTGTTCGTTTTGGACAATGCTTGCAATTAACTGCAGAACATTCACTGCAACACTGAGTTCAATTGCCCTGTCTTCTGCCTGGCGCATTATCTGTTCTGCCATATCAATGGATCTTGTCCTATGTTTCTTGATTCCCATTGTTTCCCTTAGCGTCTTTTCAAGTTCCTTCTGTACCTGGCAGCTGCATTTTAGTTGTTGCCTTATGCCTGTTGGAAGGGTAAGGGATAGCAAATTACTCAAGGCCAATATTTGCTCATATACTATTTTTGTAATTACATCTCCAGTATCAACTGAAATAGATGGCTGTTTTTTTAGGCTCAGCATAATATGTATGAAATCTTCAAAACATACCTGCTCTTCCTGTTGGGAATGCCATACTCTTACTGTTTGGAATGGTAATTGTTCAATTCTCATAGCTACCTTTAGCTTTTTGAAAGCACCATGTGCTTCTTTTAAACCCAAATAAAGAGGAACAGCCATTAGCCATTGTTTCTTCTCCTTCTGTTCTCTCTTTGCTATTTTGATCCATTGTTTCATAGCATTCACTAATCTAAAGTTTTCTCATGTATTTAAATGTTAAGTCGTGTTTTTAAATCTTATGCAGAACCAATTAAGCAATCTTGATTAGCTGACTGAAGTTTTACCTC
>CAYYPF010000005.1:0-5745 GCA_964473475.1 Microcaldota archaeon
TTTTTTCCATTCATTCACCTCACTATTATTTTAAAAAAATCAAGCCTCATTATGAAATCAAAAAAAGATTTCATAACCTTTGAACGACAATTCGTTCAAAATTTTGAAAAACACTTTATTTTTCAAATCTGCCCATTTTGTAAAAACAAAACGGGCCCGACGAGATTTTCAACACCAATAATCCCAAATCCAGAGCCTTCAGTCTTGTTTGCCAAGTTTCGACTCATGGTTTTTGGGACCCGAGAAATGCAATTGCATTTCGAAGGGCGCAATTGACGCTTCAATTGCGTTACCACGACCAATTGAACGACGCATCGTTCAAGGGTCCATGGAAACTATTGTTTCCATCGGAAACCTTTTGCCATAAGAATGGCAGAAGTCAAAAGGGTTGGTGTTTGAACTCGTGACCTTCAGCTATCAACTTGCCCCGAGTTTCCAGTCTTGCGTCTTGGAAAAACCAAGACACAGAACTCTAGACCCAAGACCAATAGAAGGCTGCCGCGCTATCCAGGCTGCGCTACGGGCCCATCTAGGAATTATCCCGAGACAACAAAAGTCGTCTCGATCTATTCAGAACCAACTAAATAATCTGGATTATTATGCTATATGCTATCTCATTGGTTCTGAATATTCATCCTAAAAACCTTTTAAATATATACTCATATACTATTTAATTACCATTGTATACTGTTTTTTTTATTTTCTGTGGGTAAATGCAATGAAAAGGTTTAAATACCCTTCCACACACTATTTATAACATGCCTACTCACAAAAAAGACGGTCCAGGCGGACCTAAAAATGGAGAAGCTCCAGATTCTAAAAAAGTAATTGATTTTCCTCTTCCAGGAGATCAAAAAGTAAAAGGAGGTGTAACCCCTTCTGCACAAGAAATCACCGAGCGACTTTTATCTAATCAAGAAGAACGCTCAGGAGCCAGATCCCGTAAATCCCAATCAACTCAAGAGGAGAAGAAAGAAGATTTTTCTATTATTAATTCAATTTATAAATTTGTAAAAAAACATTGGGTTAAATTCGCTGGTGCTGTTGCAATTGCAACTATTTTGCCTGCTGCATTTGCAGGCATTAATGTTCCTTCAGCAATTTATTCTTTTGCAACTACTGCAGTGAATATGCTCGCAGAAACCTCAGTAGGAAAGGCATTAGCAATAATCCCTTGGCAAGGAAGCGTAATTGTAGGTGCTGGATATCTTGCACTTAGATGCGCTCTTCATTCCACGTTTAATGGGATAAAATCAATTACCCCAGAATATATAAATAATCGGCTTGCAGGAACAGGATTAATCGGTGGACTTTTTTATGGTTTAACTGTGGCTCCTCTTGCAGTAGGAACTTTAGCATTTTGGACTGGAATAGGTTTAGTTGGGGGTTTTGTTACTTCTGCAATAGTTGGTGGATTAGGTATTGAATACTCTACTAGAAAGGGAACCAAAGAGAATACTGAAATTATAAATATGAATAGTCGAATTAGAGAAGCATTAGCTTCTGCTCTTGATAAGCCAAAGCAATTAAATGCTCAAATAACCCATTCATTGACTCAGAAAAAGAGAACTGAGGCGCAAATAGCTGAAAAAAATACTGAGCTTGGAAAATTAAATGAAGTAGCTGGCCAAGAAAAGGATGAAGAAGGAATTGCAGTTCTTAAGGAAAGAATTGAAGTACTGAACGACGAGCTGGGTGCTATTGTAGATTGCGTTAGAGAAAACAAACAATCACTTTTTGAAGCATATTATTATTTTTTTAATGGAGAGTTGTATTCAACTATAATCAATGGTCCCAGTGATTTTGAAAATCTGAATAATATTCGAACTGCAATTAAGGATTTCATTGAACAATGCGATGACTATCCAGGAAAAATCAGATATACTTTAGAATTAGCATTCTTACTCCTTAAAATGGATAGAACCCAAGAAACTTCCAATGTATTGCAAAATGTAAAAAATCTTTTGAATGATTATAAAATCGATTTAGCTACTAAAAGACGAACAGCACTTAGAAACGAGAATACGGATAAAGTTCAAGAAATTGATGAAACTCTTGCTGTTGGTGATTATAAAGAATTAGAAGTTATGATTCAAATCGCAGATTATAAATTAGAACTAGCCACTACTGGAAAAATTAAATCAAATAAAGAGATTGATGAGGCTACTGGAGGAGAAACTAAATCAAATAAAAGGATTGACGAAGCAATAGTTTGGAGAATTCAGTCCATAATTCTTTTACATAATTCCAATGCAGTCCAAAACGCAATAAGAAAAATGTCTGAAGGCGAAGACCAAAAATCTGCAGAAGACCAAGATGAGCAGGAAGAAGTTCAAATCCCATCTCAAACTCAGCTTCCAGACCAAGCAATAGCTACTACTGTTCCTCAATTAGGATTTCAAGCAGTTAATAAAGAATTGGCTGAAAAATATTTAACTCGTTTTGAACTTGGTGTAAAATATCCTGTAGCGTATGATGCGGATTATAATTCACCTAGAAAAGCAACGATTGTTTATCCTGTAGAAGACTTGAATAGCTATGTTGCTATGCTCAGTACTAAACGAGATATTATGTGTAGAATTTTACTTCAACATTCTGGAGTTCTCACATATAAGATTGGCTGGGGAAAAATAAAGAAATCCACTATTTCTGATTCAGTTGAAATACCTACAAGCATGCTTAGTGAGGAAGGAACGTATAGATTAGTATTTCAAGTAGACCGGGGTATTTTAAGGAGAAAATACGTGGATGTAGCAGAATATACGTTTGAAGTAAAAGATCCAAAAAAAGAATATACCACTGTTGATGAAACTCTCCGTACTGAACATCTTAGGAATTTAGGAATTTATTTCTTTACAGATCCTACTAGAAATCTAGTTGAAGATCGACCAGAAATCCATTTAGATGAAGGAAAGCCAGCTATTCAAGTTCGTGCAACTACCAATTCTCCAGTTGACATTTCCCTAGAGCTACAGAATACTAGTGGTGGAAATCCATGGAAATGGGAGCCAATTAGTTATGAAGGAGAGTATAGCCATAAATTTACCTTGGATAATCGTATGGCTCCAGGGCATTACACAGCAACAGTTCTTGCAGGTGGAAAGCCAGCAATTACATTTGAATTTGATGCAGTTAACTATACTTATATACAACCTGAACCACCAGCAGGTTAAAGAGCAGCCAAAACTGGAACACAGACAAACTACACAGTAGTTGATCAAGCACTTTTCGATGAACATTTTGATGGATTAAATCTTGGTTTCTCATCTAGTTCCAATACCATACCTCTTGAAATAACTGCCAAGAAAGAATTTAACTTAACCTGGGGAATCAAGTTTCTTGAAACTGGTTCTGTTGGTCTTAAACAATCAGAACAAATTTCAGCAGGAACTAACAAATCAACCCTTCCCGTTAATTATGGGATACCTGGTGATGCAGAAGATTTTCTTGATGCCACCCTTCCAGGAAGATATGAGCTTACACTCTTTATAAAGAATAAACCAGTAGTTTTATTCCCATTCGAAATCCCAAGCCCAACAACTCCTAATTCACAGGAACAAGGTAGAGGATCAACCCGCAGAGTCCTTAACCAAACTATTTCAGGAACACAACCTTACGAACAACAAAGTGCAGAAGTATTAGCAGAACATTGTTCTCATTTTGAAATTTTTGGAAGCAGCCCTTCAGGAGATCCAGATTTAACAAAAAGACAATTCCAGCCTGGAGAAGCGGTACTCCTTGATTTGTCAACACGTAAAAACACTACACTTAGATTTGACACTTATAAATCTGGTGAAACAACTCCAGTATCTGAAAAAACAATTCCTGTTCAAGGATCGCGTGCTCTAAAACTTACTGCATTTGCAATTCCTACTGATGCTGCAGAAGGCCAATATGAAGTAAAGGTATATATCGATGATGTCTTAGTCTCTACTTTCCGATTTGAAGTTGTTACTCCTCCAGAACCAACAAATGACATACAACCAACAAACCAAAACCAAGGAAGTATTCCTATTACCCAATAATTTCGCTTAGAGTAATCATCTCTTTCCCACTACCTCCGTCTGCTTGATTCACAAATTGTGGGTTTGATACGCACAACTCCTGATTGTACTGCGGGGTCTCTTCGGTCATGTTGGTTTAGTTTGAATAATTATACAAACTAATAAAATACTTTTTAATTATCTACTCTAATGGGTGAGCAATATGAAGGAAGTAATTGTAATAGCACCAAATGAAGTCGGATCCCTTGCAGTGATTGCAGAGGCTCTAGGAGGCGTTGGAGTAAATATTGAAGCAATTTCTGCATATGCAAAGGACAATAAAGCAATATTCAGATTGCTCACAAATGATGCAACAACAACCATAAAGGCAATTTCACGATTGCAAAATTTCTCAGCAAAGGATGATGACGTACTGTTGCTGAAGATGACCAACAGGCCAGGGGAATTAGGAAAAATAACCCGTAAGCTTGCAAACAATAAGGTAAATCTAGAAAGTTTATACATTGTAAGCAAAAGCGGAGATTCCACTGAGGTTGCAATAAAACCAATAAAAGAAGATTTTGAACGGGCAAAAGAAATCCTGAAACTTAAATAAAAAAAAAGAATAATTGTCCAAAAAGAATCGTAGTTGAGAAACCAGAGAAAATGCATTGCTTAAGAAACGCATTCGTTAATTCTACTAGTATTACTTTAGATCAAAATAAAAAGAGAAAAATATAAATAGAAAAATAAAAAAAGGAAAGAACTTATTCAGTAGAAACTACGTCTCCGGTTGCTGGTTCTTCAGATTCTACAGGAGTTACGTCCCCAGCTGATTTTAACTCAGTCTGCATAAGCTTTACAACTTTGCCTGCAACACTGTATTCTGTAGTTCCTTGCTCAAAGTTGTAAACTACTGGCTTATCACCGCTCATTTCTTGTGTTCCTTCTGGTGTGAGTAATGCTGCTTCAACATAACCAAGTTCATCACTTAAAGCAGGAACAATCTTTGTAACTTGCAATGCATAACCATTTTCTAATTCAATAACATCTCCAACAGTCATTTCATTTTGTGTTTCTCCGTCAACTGCTAGTTTACAGGTTTCAATCTCATCACATGCAACATCTGCAATTTGCAATACTGATGCGAATGCTGTTGAGCTTACAGTGTATCCAGGTACTCCAGTTACTCCTCCTTTTACCAAGAGCACATCTTTTTCTTCAATAACATCTCCACTTGGAGTAATTACCTTGCTATCAACAAGAAGTACTAATTTACCGTCAGAGTTTTCTAATACATTTTTTATGTTAACCTGAATTGAAGTTCCATCTGACATTACTTCTGTAACTTCTGTGTTTGTATCAAATCCATCAAGAATTACAATTTTGCTCTCAGTTCCGCTCACCAATAATAGTGCGCTGGAGTATTTTGTTTGAGTATCTGTTGTCCAAACATTTACTGCACTTGGATCAAATTCAAGAGAATCCATAACTACTGCAGTTTCAAGCAAATCTCCGCTTTCTGCTTCCTTTGCAACTACCCCAAATGTTCCATCTTCTTTTGGAGTAATTGTTACCTTAACGTTTTTTTCTTCCTCTCCGTATTTTACTTTTCCTTCAACTTCAATGGTTCCATCCCGGTTTACCTTTACTTTTACTCCATTTACGGTTCCAGTTCCATCATTTGGAACAATTACATCTTTTCCATCTTTTGTTTTAATGTATAAATATTCAACTGCTTGTGGGTTGCAACCTGGACCAA
>CAYYPF010000005.1:5845-7578 GCA_964473475.1 Microcaldota archaeon
ATCCATTTTACATTTCATCATATCACCAAAAATATTTTTTGTTATAGTTTATTTATTAGTGGAAACCTTTTTAAACATTTGTTATTCTGTTTGTTGGTGGCTAATCTTGTTCACAGGCTCTATCCTTTTAAAACTTTCTACTCATTATTACTTTTATGAACTTCAGAAATCTTATTTTGGGAATACTATTGGTTTGTTTAGTGACTGTCGTCTTTGCGCCTGATTCAGGAAGAGACTCTAGAGGAAAATCGGATTATAATATTCATTATATTCCTTCTAATGTTCCTGAGAAAGAAATTCCAATTATAAAAGAAATTGATTTACCTGCTAAGGAACTTATTCCTTATTCTGCTGATACAGGAGAAGAGAGCGAACAAGAGTCAGATGTTTGTAAGGATTCTGATGGAAGCAATCCAAATAAGGTTGGTTCTGTAGAATATTATACACTAATTAATGGAGTTAAATATAATAAAAACACAATTAATGATGCTTGTGGATATGGAGATCTTTCTGTAGTTCATGAAGCAATTTGTAATGATGGAAAAGGAGACTATACAACAATTTCCTGTGCAGCAGGTACAACCTGCCAAGGAGGAAAATGCACTGGCACTCAAGTTGAACCAGAATGCGACGCAAATAATGATTGCGCACAAACAGAGTATTGCTCAAATGGAGAATGTACTTCAGTAGTTGAAGAAGAATGCGGATATATTTCTAATCATAAGTGGAATGAATACGACTGCTGTGCAGATTCTGATTGTTCTTCAAATGAAGAATGTGTTTCTAATGAATGTGAAAAGAAAGAGGAGCCAGAACCAGTTCCAGAATGTGTAAATGATTCTAATTGTTCTGAAGGTTTTGAATGTGTTTCTAATGAATGTGTAGAAAAAGAGGAGCCAGAACCTGAATGTGTAACTAATTCTGATTGTTCCTCAGGATACGAATGCAAGAACGGAGAATGCAAAAAGAAGCCAGCACCAACAGTTTCATGCACAGACAGTGATGGTGGGGAAAATATATTTAGGTTCGGAACAGCAAAAAAAGGCCATAGTGTTTTACAAGATACCTGTTATCGTGGAAAAGTAAAGGAAGCAGTCTGTATTCATAATATTCCAACTTATAAACTCTTAAAATGTGGAACTGGTTTTGAATGCGACTCAGGAGTTTGCGTAAAAGAAAAAATAAAAGATGAATGCACTTCTAACCATGATTGTGCGAATGAGGAATACTGTTCCTTGAAGAGCAGCGGAAACAAATGCCTTCCAGTAGTTGAAGGAGAATGCGGTTCTGTAGACCTTCATGTTTGGAACGAATACGAATGCTGTGCAGATTCTGAATGTTCTACAGGCTATGAATGCTCTGAGTATAAATGTGTGCTTGGAGAAGAAGCAATTTCATTATCCTGTGAGGATACGGATTTAGGTAAAACACAATATGAATTTGGAGTACTTACTCATGCCTATTCTATAAAAGATGTTATTTATGCTGAAAACTACCATGATACATGTGCAGATGGAAATACTGTACTTGAGTACTATTGTTCTGGTAATGATTATGCAACTCAAGAAATGGGCTGTCCTTTAGACTATACTTGTTCTGAAGGAAATTGTATAAAGGAAGGCGAAGTACCTGAGTGTACTGCAGATGCAGATTGTTCCCAAGGTTATATTTGTACAAATGGAGAATGTGTAGAGGAGCCTATTGCTCCAGAATGTACTAGTGATACTGATTGT
>CAYYPF010000005.1:7678-21665 GCA_964473475.1 Microcaldota archaeon
TGGAGAATGTGTAGAGGAGCCTATTGCTCCAGAATGTACTAGTGATACTGATTGTTCCCAAGGTTATATTTGTACAAATGGAGAATGTGTAGAGGAGCCTATTGCTCCAGAATGTACTAGTGATACTGATTGTGCTGATACTGAATACTGTATGCTGGGAGCAACTCCTGGAGATAATGAATGCGTTCCAGTAGTTGAAGGAGAATGCGGTTCTGTAGACCTTCATGTTTGGAACGAATACGAATGCTGTGCAGATTCTGATTGCAGTGAAGGTTATGCTTGCTTAGATAATAAATGCACAAATATAGATATCTGGGATAATTTCTTTGGTTATGATGTTTGTACAGATTCAGATAATGGATTTGATATCCTAGTTCCTGGAACTACAAACCATAAGCATTATTTGATGGGTTTTGTTTCTTTAGATGAATTAAAAAGAGATGAATGCGATCCAACAGATAATACAAAAATAATTGAATATGCTTGTGATGAAACCAAGCATATAATTACTCAAACGCTTTCTTGCGGAGATGGAAAGGAATGCATAACTGAAGAGGGGGCATCTTATTGTAAAGAAGTGTCTACTCCTTCAGAACCTGGCTGTGCAACTTTCTCTGATGAAGCTGTAACTTTCAAGATCGACAATGCATTAACCTCAGAAACAGCTAATGTTGTTTTAAAAGAAGGAGAGGAAGTAGAAATGTTCGGAGCAAAAGTTAAACTTATAGATTTCATACCAACTTACTCTTGTCCAGCAGGTTGGCAGACCCAGGATGAATGTTCTGTGAGTTTTGAAACTGTTAAGTTTGAACTTTCAGTTGCTGGTCAATCTTATGAATTTAATCTTCCAATGGGGCATATTGCACTTATGGAAAACATTTTGGTAAAAGTCATGGATGCTTCTTATACACTTGGTCAGTGCGGTCCTGTACAACCTCAAGTTGAATATGATACTCTAAATATGGAAGCAGGATGGAATATGTTCTCAGTTCCATACTCAGAAGTAACCCTTGAAGGCGCAACTGGAAGCTGCATGGATGTATGCAGTTTTACTGGTACAAACTTTTTGGCATTCACAGAATACCTGGATTTCTTGGGAGTTTATTATAACTTCTTAGAAACTAATGAATTAACCAGCGGAGTTGCATATTTCTTGAATACTTCGGAAGCATGTGAACTGAACCTTCCAATAGTTGATAATGCCCAATATTCTTATGCAGGTAAAACACTCAAGAGCGGAGTGAACTCTTTAGGCGGGCCATATACTACTATAAACGTGGAAGAAGCACTAAGCGGATGCAATGTTGTTGGCCTAGCAACTTATCTAAATGGTTATTGGGTAAACACAGACCTAACTGCCCTTGAACCAGGAAAAGGATATTTAGTACAAGTTGATGGGGATTGCATCATGAGCGGATAAGCAAATGCGCCTTAAAATAATGATTCTCGTATTAATTGCTGCAGTGCTCCTTACAGTTGCTATTGGCTATTATTTAGATAACCAATCTTCTGGAAAGGAGAAGCATTCTTCTTTGAATGGAGGAAGCTTGCAAGCAAATACCGAAGTTAGTACCAACAATGGACTATATTCCCCAAGTTCTGAAAAAGAAAGCTCCACAAAAAATGCACTTAGTTCGAAATTAACCACTTCTCCTAAGAAAGAAGAGAAAGGAAAATCCCCATATACTGCTTACCAATATGGTGGAAGTTCAGATTCAGATAATTCTGGTTCAGGAGGAAGTGCCACTCCAGTGCCTCCAATTATAGATATTATAGATATTAATGAAAGTATAGATGTATGCGTTGTAACTGGGCCTCCGCCTGCAATTCCAGAAAGCCTGTTCAAACAATAAGGTTTAAATTCACGCGCGGTATTTCTATTTGTGAAAAAGAATAAAGTAATACTTGATACTAACTTTCTTTTAGTTCCTTACCAATACTGTTTAGACATATTTACTGAAATTGATTTTCTTATTGGTTCTTCAGAATTTGTACTCTCTAAAGGAATCATGAATGAACTTAAAGAAATAAGCAAAAGAAAGGGAAAAATTGGATTAGCTGCCAGGTTTGCCCTTAAGATGATTGATAAGAACAAGCACAGGATTACAATAATTTCCTCTTATGGTCCTGCAGATAAATGGATTTTTGAATATGCAAAAAAATATTCGATTCCTGTTGCTACGAACGATAAGGAGATCCTTAGAAACTTAAAATATAATAAAATAAAGGCAATTGTAGTTAAATCCCGTTCGAGGTTAGACCTGGTATGATCACTATTTTTCAAATCATCTTTGTAGTTGTGCTTGCATTCTTCCTATTCATTTTATGGAAATTGCTTTCTGTTCAGGTAATTGTAAAAAAAGAACTCTCTGAGGGAAAATCTATTGTAACTATTGATGCAAAGAAAGACATTACCTCTATAGAGTTCAAGGATTTTATTTCTAAAGAAAAGCAAAAGCATACTTTCTCCAGGAAAGATATAAAAGCTGGGGAAAGAGTAGAATTTGTCTATTCTCTTTCAAATGAACCAATAAGCGTTCTTGTAAAATGCAATGGGCAGGAGAAAACCATTCAGATTATTCCTTCCTTTAAATAGCTCCTTTAACTATTCTTAAATCTCTACTATTTACTGGCCTTTGCATATTTTTTGGAATTCCAATTGAAGCCAAATCCTCAAGTTTGCTTATTCCTAGTTTCATTCTGCGTATTGCTCCGTTTAAAGCAATCTTTAGTTCTGGTTCGCATTTTTCCCTAAACCTAACTAAAAATTCAATACTTTCTTTATCTCCGTATTTTTCAATAAAACAAATTCCAACTTCCCTTACCCAACCAGTCCTTTCTTTTTCAAATTCTTCTTCCAATTTTCTAATTTCTCCAAGTTTTGCAAGTGCAACAAAACAAGATGCACGCACAAGCTGGAGCTTAATATTAAATGCATTAATTTCATTTCTACGGGTATCCACGATTTCGCTTAAGATAAGGGGCAAATATGTTTTATCTTTTGTTTCTCCTAAAAGTTCAATAAACGCATAACTTAACTCCCCTCGTTCAGCAATATAATCAACAATTTTAGATAGTAAGTTCGCAAACCCCTGCGGATTTCTTAAGAATCGTTCTTCTAGTAATCTAAGTACAAATAAATTCGAGTATCCGCTCTTTGTCCTGAAGTATTTTTCAAAATTTTCTCTAATAAATTTAGCGATTTCCTCATCTGAAAGTTCTGCTAGTTTCTCAATCCCTTCTTTCTGCTCTACTACTAGGGGAGAACCTAGAGCGATAGCTATTTCTGACTGATCGTAAGTTTTCATAGATTTAATAATTGATAATAGACTTTTTAAATCTTTGACTTTAACTTCACTATTATAATTAAGGTGAATCAATATGGCTGATGGTTATCTCGGAGGGGTTGCCCTCTCAATTTTGGAATTATTCATAGGCATGATTATTGCTATTTTCACAATTTATAATGGAATTCATTTATTCGATCGTCTAACTAAAGGAATGGATGAATGGAAAGAGCTAAAAAAAGGCAATCTTGCAGTTGGTGTACTACTCGCAGCATTCATACTCTCGCTTGTTTTTATGATTGAGCCAAGCATTACAATGCTTTCAGATTCACTTTCCTCTGCAGTTGGCTTAAGGGGAATTGCACTTGCATTTGTTATAGGTCTTATAAATATCCTGATTGCGCTTTTATTCTCAGTTCTTGTAATGTTCCTTACAATGACTGTATTCGATCAGATTACTACAGACATTGATGAAATGAGTGAATTGAAAAAAGGAAATGTTGCAATCGCAATACTCTTAGCAGCAGTATTCCTTGCAGTTTCATTAGTTGTGCGAACTGCAATTGGTTCCTTGCTCCTTTCAGTAAATCTTAGTGGTTTGATTGCTTAATGAAAATATACAATGTTGGTTTCTAGTGAATCTCATAACTCATTTGAGTGAAAGTTAAAGCGTTCACTAGCCCTCAAAATAAATGACATTTCAGGATCGATTCACTATCTATTCAACCAACCTTAATGATTATAATACAGTAAGACCAAATACTTAAGTTGGTTGAGTATAAATGAAAATAAGCAAAGAAAATTTCTCAGACTGGTATAATACAATAATAAAGGAAGCAGAATTATGCGACCTTAGGTACAACCTCAAAGGATTCATCGTATTTATGCCCTGGTCAGTTCTTTCAATGGAAGAAATGTATAGATTATACGAGCAGGCATTGCAAAGAACTGGCCATAAACCAGCCTGGTTTCCTTCCCTAATTCCTGAAGATAATCTAAAATCCGAAGCAGACCACGTAAAAGGATTTACCCCTGAAGTTTTTTGGGTTACTCATGCAGGCGGAGAAAAATTGGAAAAACCTTATGCAATGAGGCCAACCAGTGAAACAGCAATGTATCCTATGTATGCTCTTTGGATAAATGGTGCAAAGGATCTTCCTCTTAAAATTTACCAGAGAGCCCAGGTCTGGAGGCATGAAACAAAGGCAACTAAGCCATTTATTCGCTCCCGTGAGTTCCATTGGATAGAGGCTCACGATGTATTTGCAACAGAAGAAGGTGCAATGAACCAAGTTCGTGAAGACATGCAAATTACAGAGGAAGTTTTGCATGAGAAATTCGGTGTTCCATTTCTATTTTTCAAAAGACCCCAGTGGGATAAGTTTGCAGGTGCACTAAATACTTATGCAGCAGATACGTTACTTCCAGATCGAAAAGTCCTTCAATTGCCTTCCACCCACATGCTTGGCCAGAATTTTGCAAAGGTTTTTGGGGTAAAATACATGGACGAGAAAGGAGAGCAAAAATATTGTTGGCAGACTTGCTATGGCCCTTGCATTTCTAGAATATATGCAGGAGTAATTTCCACTCATGGAGATGAACGCGGATTAGTTCTTCCATTTGAGCTTGCACCAATTCAGGTAATAATTGTCCCAATCTTTAGGGAGGATAATAAATCAAAAGTTCTCGCTCATTGCACAAAACTATTGAAACAATTGGAAGGAAAATTTCGAATCCATTTGGATGATTCAGAGAACACTCCTGGATTCAAATTCAACCATTGGGAACTAAGAGGAGTTCCTATACGAGTTGAGCTTGGAGAACGGGATATGGCTGAGGATTCAGTTATACTTGTTCGTAGAGATGAGCTCAAGAAGAAAAAAATTAAGGAAAGTGAACTTGAGAAAGTGCTCTTGAAAGAATCTGAAGAGCTTAATTCTAATTTGAGAAAGAAATCTGATTCCTGGTTCAAGGGTATGCTCGGAGAAGCCTCAACAGTAAAAGAATTGAAAACTATTTTAGAAAGTAAAGGATTTGTCCGGGTTCCTTTCTGTACAGACCAAATGGAAGGAAAGCCTTGCGCAGAAAAATTAAAGGAAGAAACCTCAGTAAATGTGCGCGGTTCACTCTTTGCAAGCAAGGAAACTCCGAAGAGCGAGAAATGTATTTCTTGCGGAAAGAAGGCAACTATTTACATGTACGTGGGAAGGCAGTACTAAATTGTCTTGAGTCTTGTTCTGGGCTACTTAGACAATTCAGAAAATAATGCGGTGGTCCCGAAGTCTTGCCTTTTTGTTCAAGACCCCAAGACCATGTACGTAATGTCTATGCTGGCCGGGTATTATTGAGCAATACTTCAAGACTAAAAGAAAAAATAGCCCCGATCGGATTCGAACCGATGTCACAAGGTCCAGAGCCTCGTTTAAGGACTTAGCCATTTAAACTAAGTAATCCTTGACCACTAGACTACGGGGCTAGCAGACTTCAAAAGACTCATGCTGCTTTCCGCGCTAATCCACTATTTTTCAAATAGACGCGCTTTATCGCTTCGCGAGAGCAGAGTATTTAATATAATCTCTTGTAATATTACTTTTAATTGTTTTCTATTTATTGTATATTTAGGTGCATTCTATGTTTGAGGATATAATCGATTCTGCAAAAAATAATCTTGGTTCTGGAAGTGCTTCAAATTCTGTTACTGAGGAAATAAGACCCGAGGTAGACGAGGATTCTAAGATTAGAATCTCAGTTATTGGAATAGGTGGAGCTGGATGCAATTCAGTTAACCGTCTCGCAAAAGGAGGAATTAAAAGTGCAAAAACAATTGCAATGAATACTGATGGAAAACATTTGCTCGTAACTGAAGCACAGGAAAAGATTCTAATTGGAAAGAAAATTACTCGAGGATTAGGTGCAGGGGGTTACCCAGATATTGCAAGAAAGGCAGCAGAAGCAGATGAGAAATTAATCAGGAATCAGATCGGAGAAAATGAATTAGTCTTCCTATGCGCAGGTATGGGAGGAGGAACAGGCACAGGTGCCTCTCCAGTAGTTGCAAGAATTGCAAAGGAACAAGGTGCAATTGTAGTTGCAATTGTTACTTACCCATTTGTTCTGGAAAGAGTGCGATTGAAAACAGCCCAGCAAGGAATAAATGAGCTTGTTAAAATTGCAGATACTGTAGTTGTAATTGATAATAACCGATTAATGACTTATGCCCCAAACCTTCCAGTTGATGATGCATTCAAACTCGCAGACTCAATAATTTACAGGGCAGTAAAAGGAATTTCAGATACAATCATGTTCCCGAGTTTAATTAACGTGGATTTTGCAGATGTAAAAGCAGTTATGCAGACTGGAGGGCTTTCAATGATTTCTCTGGGACAGGGCTCAGGTGTTGATAAGGTTGAGCGCGTAGTTAAAGATACCTTAGAGCACCCGCTCTTGGATGTAAGTTATGAAAATGCTAAAGGCTGTTTGCTTCACCTGGAAGGCGGGGCTGACCTTACACTTGGAGATGCAATCTTAATTGGAGAAAAAATAACTGCAAGTTTCAGTGAAGATTCAAGCGTAAAGGTCGGTGCAAGAGTAGATCCGTCTATTCCAAATGCAGTAAAAGCAACAGCAATCATTACTGGAGTTACCTCCCCGTACATTATGGGCAAAGGAAATCAGCAGGAAGAATCTGCAGCTTCAAGTGGCAATATTGAATATATGTAATCGAAGTTGATTGAATGATTGTTTTTGATCCTTTTTATCTTTTATTGTTAATTTTCTTCATAAATTTCCTGCCAGGAATACTTCTTTCCCTGGCAATTCTAAGAGAAAAAAAATTATTATTTATTGAAAAAATGATTATTGGCTGTGTACTTGGATTTATAATTCCTCCATTAGCACTTTTTATTTTAGGTCTCTTGGGAATTTTATTCTCATTTACTCTTGCAATAGGAGTTACAATTTTATTCTATTTAATCTCGCTTTATTTATTCATTACTAAGAAACCATGGGAAATCCACTCAATTTCTAAAGAAAAGATTATTACTCCCAACCGAATAATCTCATTATCTCTAGTAGTTGTTCTATTCCTGACTTTTTGGGTAAGATTCCATTCTTATTCTCCTATATTTTACGAGTTGGATCCGTATTTCTACGTAAATTCCGCAACGCATATTCTCCAAGATGGGATTCCTCAATTTGATGATAAAACAGCCTGGTACCCTGATTTAAAAGTTACACATAGGGATGGGCCTCTTTTTGCTTATTTGGAATCAGAATGGTATTCCTTCTACACCTCTGGAGGTGCATATGTAAATTATACCCTTGCACTAGTTGCAAGTGCATACCCCCCCATAGCTGCGGTTTTTGCAGTATTCTTTGTTTACTTATTTGTTTCTTCTGTTTACAAACGGGAGTTCGGAATATTCGCAGCAGCTATGGCTTCCTTTGCTCCAATGTTTCTCCAAAAAACCATGGCTGGAGAATTTGAAGCCCAACCGTATTCATTTTTTGCAATTGCATTCTTCATTGCATTTTATGCATTAGCAATGAAATCTAAAGACAGAGTATATGCAATTCTTGCTGCACTTGGACTTGTTTCTATTATTTTAGGTGCTTCTTCTGCAATTCTCATTGCTTCAGTTGCAATGATTGTATTTATTCCACTACAATCCCTACTCATGTTTTTCAAAAGAGAAGCTGAGGAAATAAAAGAATTTTTAATTTTGAATTTAATTGTTGTTTCTGGTCTTCTAATTGCTGGTATTCTTGGTGGCTGGTATACTGCAGGTTCTTTGATTAATTTTTACATCTATCCAATTTTGGGTGTGCTTCTTTTTTCCGCAATACTATTCTTACTAAAATTAAAGATAGAAGACCAAACCAGAAGATTATACTTTTTAATTGGAATTTTCATAGCTGGTATTTTATTGATTAATTTTACTCCATTTGGAACTTATTTCAAATCTATTGGTGCGAGCTCACTTGGAATTGCCCAATTTATTAAACCTCTTTCAAGAACAATTGCAGAGCAAGGACAATCTGGTTCTTCTTTTGAGAGCTTTATTGGCTGGGTAGGTTATGTATTCCATGAACCAGTTAGCTATATTACAATGCCCTTTTCAATAATTATAAATTTATTCTTTAAAGGAATAATTTCTTTTCTAAATTCCTTTTTTGACTCCAATGCAACCTTCTCAGATAAAGATAATTCAATGATTCAGGTAATTTTCTTTTTCTTTTTCATTTCAATAATCACTTCCATATACCGTGAAATAAAAAATAATAAACATACCCTTTCTTTCCTTTTTTTCGGAGTAGTCTTTTTCCCCTCTTTAATTGGCCTCATGAAAACCAAATATGCAATTTATATGGGCTTTTTCCTTGCATGTGCATTTGGAATTATTTTAGGGGAACTTTCAATAATTATTCCTGCACTTATTCGAAGGTCCTTTGGAGATAAAAAGAACGTAGAGATGTATGTAAAGGATTCGTTTTATGTTTTGCTTGCAATAGGAATACTTTTTTCATTCTTGCAATTTACCTATTTGGATTTTGCTTCAGGTTTACTTTTTTCCTCTTTCCACACGAGATTCCAGGATGATCCAACTGCCCTTCAGCCAAAATTCCAGGAAATATGCGATAAACTAACCAGCCAGGGAAGTTATGACGCAGATATTTGCGGAGCTGCTCAGGATCCAATTGGGTATGCTTCCAAAGGAATCAACTACCAATATAATTTCAAATTATGTTATTTTTCATTAGTAAGTACCCCTTTCTCTCAAGCTCCTCAATCTGAAATCACTCCCATTGTTCTTAAGTGCGGAGGAAAAGGAAACGGAGGAATAGATACCTTCTGGATAGAGGCCCTTGAGTGGATGAAAAATTCACCAGACGAAAAAATGAGAATAACCTCCTGGTGGGATTATGGGCACTGGACAAACTTCTTTGGAGAAAAAAATACAGTTCTTAGAAATGAACATGCCTCTACAGAAATGATTGGAGAGGTTGCACACGATTATGTGGATGGTTCTGAAGAAGAATTAAAAGAATTTATGCTTGCCCATGATTCAGAATATGCTCTTTTTGATGTTGAAATTATTGCTGGAAATGGAGCATTTGGAGGAAAATACGGTGCATTAAACTATCTTTCCTGCGCAAGGGATAATTTAACTGATGAAACTCAATCTCCTGGAACTTCTATTTGTGAAACAGAACACTTATGGGAAACAGTTTTAGTTCCAAAAACTCAGCAGTATACTCAAGAATGTACTGTTTCAGAACTTACAGGTAAAAAAGGAATAACTGTTTTTGAGCAACAATTTGTAGAAACCGCGCAAGGAGTTACTTCATACATGAATCCAGTTTATTGCTTATCCAATACTACACTTGCTAATGGACAAATTACCTCTGCATTCTATTATCTAAACGAGAAATATCCAAATGGAGATCTTAAACTAAATAAAGCATTTATATTCTCGCAAGTAAATAGTGGAAATACTGAGATGGATGCTGCATTTGGTTTCTACCAGCTTTACTATGATAAATCTAAAATTTGGATAGAAAATGGCCAGCTTGTTGATGGATGGGAAGACCGAAAAGGCAAGTTCTATGATTCTAATTTATATAAAGGATTTATGCTTGGTAAATTAGACGGCTTTGAACTAGTATTCCAGAGTTCAGACCAGATGATTAAGATCTATAAGATTAAAGAATAGTTTTTGTTTGAAAGCCAAGTATTCCGTTGCAAATTAAAAGATAAGTATATATTAGCTCAGACTGAACGGTCGATAGGCATAACCGTAGAAAGTGTTCTCAGTATGTACTAAGTAAAACCTCTAAAGGTCTGAGAAGATGGTTTGCGATTTGCAACACTCTAAGCTAAGGTTTTAATTTACAACATTATATCCTTTTTTTATGTATGCTGCTAATTTAGATAAAAAATTAAAGGAGAAAGGCATCACTATTGGAGATCGCATCCAGGTTGTAAAAGGAAGCCAGACCTTCGAAGGCCTTCTTATGCCTCGCGCTTCAGAAAGCGACATTCTTGTACTAAAACTAGATACTGGATACAATATTGGAATTTCCTCTGAAGGGGCAACCCTCTCCATATTAAGTAAGAAACCAAAATCCCCAAAAGAAATTCCTTGTAATGAAACTGCTGGTGAAGTCTCAATCCTTGGATGCGGAGGAACAATTTCTTCTAAAGTTGAGTACACCACTGGAGCAGTTTATCCGGCAATAAGTCCCTGTGAGCTGAAAAAAGCATTCCCAGAACTAGAGAATATCGCAAGCATAAAAGCCAGACAGCTTTTTGCCCTTCTTTCTGAAGATATGAACAATGAGCATTGGAAGATTGCTGCAGAAGCAGTACTTGAGGAGCTAAAGGAATGTTCAAAGGGAATAGTTCTTATGCACGGAACAGATACAATGGCTTATACAAGTGCAGCCATGAGTTTTATGCTTCAGGATCTTCCAGTCCCAATCTTATTTGTGGGTGCGCAGAGAAGTTCAGACCGCCCAAGTAGTGAAAATGAAATGAATCTTTTAAATGCAGTTTATGCTGCAAAGAGCGATCTTGGGGAAGTAGGTATTTGCATGCATGCAACTGTAAATGATGCCTACTGTTATATCCACAGAGGAGCCAGTACAAGAAAGATGCACACTTCCAAGCGGGATGCGTTCAAGTCCATAAACTGTCCTCCGCTTGCATTAGTTGATTATAGAACAAGAAAGTTTGAACAAGTTTCTCCGTACAGAAAGAAAACCCCAAAAGGAAAAGTAAAAGCTGATCTTAAAATAAATCCAAACGTTGCAATGGTTTACGTTCACCCAAATATTAAGCCAAAATTAATTTCTTCTCTTTCAGAATATGATGGAATTGTACTTATTGGAACTGGACTTGGCCATGTTCCAACCAATCCATTTGGAGACAAGTATTCAAAACCAATCCTGAAAGAATTGGAGGAATTAATTAAATCCGGAATTCCTGTAGTTATGTCCCCTCAAACTATTTATGGAAGACTCAATCTAAACATATACACTGCAGGAAGGCTCATCGGAAATATAGGTGTAATTGGAAATGGGGCAGACTGGACCCCTGAAACTGCATTTGTAAAATTAAGCTGGGTTCTTGGCCATGAGAAGAATCCAAAGAAGGTTGCACAGGAAATGATGACTAATTTAGTTGGAGAAATAACTGAACGGTCTCCACTTATAGAAAGTGAATAATATGAAAATTGGTTTAGAAGTTACTCCGAACTGTTGTTCAGATCCCTCAATTCCAAAGGTGAAGAAGAATGAAGATCGGAATTGAGGTCCATCAGCGAATAGATTCCCATAAGCTATTCTGCAATTGTCCATCTGTATTAAACGCAGGAGAGCCATACACTAAGATTTTTAGGAGGCTTCATACAGTATACAGTGAAACCGGAGAGCTTGATTTTGCTTCTAAAAAAGAATTCGAAAAAGGAAAGGAATACGAATATCTTGTTTATGATTCCTGTAATTGCTTAGTTGAAACAGATGAAGAGCCTCCGCATTCATTAAATTTACAAGCACTTTCAATTGCTTTGGAAATTGCCCTTCATTTTAATTGTAAACCTGTTGATGAGATTCATGTAATGAGAAAGATAATAATTGATGGAAGCAATACCTCTGGCTTCCAGAGGACTGCAATAATTGCATTAAACGGAGAACTGGAAACTTCTAAAGGAAAAGTAAAAATCCCTCAAATTTCCATAGAAGAAGAAAGCGCAGGGATTGTTCAAAGCACTCCTGAGAAAGCAACCTTTAGTTTAGATCGATTGGGAATTCCTTTAATTGAAATTACAACCGATCCAAGCATTAAGGATGGAGAGCATTTAGTTGAAGTTGCAGAAAAAATTGGAATGATTATGCGAGCAACTGGAAAGGTTTGCCGTGGAATCGGAACAATTAGACAAGATTTAAATGTTTCAACTGAAGGAGGAGCAAGAGTAGAAATTAAAGGAGCGCAGGATCTCAAAATGCTTCCCTTATTTGCAAAAGAGGAAGTGAGAAGGCAGGAAGAACTTGTAAAAATAATTAAAGAGCTTACCTCCAGGTTCAATGGAAAAATCCTATTCAAGCCCGAATTTATAAATGCAACCAAACTATTCAAAAATACGAATTCCAAACTCATAAGTTCTGGTCTTTCTTCAGGCTCAATTGTACTTGCACTTAAACTTCCAAATCATGCAGGATTAATTGGAAAAGAAATCCAAACTAACCGCAGGTATGGAACAGAACTAAGTGATTATGCAAAAACAGCTGGAGTAAAAGGAATAATCCACAGCGATGAAGATATCAAAGTGACCGAAAACAGGTCACATCTCTCCAAATCGGATCCAATCAAATCCAATTTGGAGATGAATAAATATTCTATTTCTCAAGAGGAAGTTTCTTCCTTAACCAAGCTCTTGGAGATGCATGAAAAGGATGCATTTGTTCTTGTTGTTGCCAAAGAAGAAACTGCAAAAAAAGCCCTGGAAGCTGTTTGCATGCGTGCAGAGATGGATAAAATTCCTAATGAAACCAGAAAAGCAAATCCAGATGGAACTACCTCTTACATGCGTCCTCTTCCAGGCCGAGCTAGGCTTTACCCAGAAACAGATGTTCTTCCAATTCGTGTGGATAAAAAACTTCTAAAATCCATAGAAAAAGGAGAATCCTTAGAAGAAAAAAGAGCAAAACTAGAGAAACTCCTGAATAAGGAAATGGCCGAGAAGATTTTACGTTCAAAGAACCTTCCTTTATTTGAAAAATTACTTGAACTTGGGGTAGATCCAACCCTTCTTGCAACTACTCTAGAAAATACATTAGTTTCTCTAAGAAGGGAAGGAATTGAATTAAAAGATCTAGAATCCACACTCACTGAACTATTCTCTGCGTATAAAAAAGATATATTCGTAAAAGCAGCAATCCCTGAAATTCTAAAAGAAATCTCAAAAGGGCGCACAGTTCGAGAAGTTCTTGCAGAAAAAACCTTTTCAAAAATAAAAGGAAAAGAACTGCAAAAAATCGCACAGGAACTTAATTTTGATGTTGGAAAAATTATGAAGGAATATCGATTGAGAATTGAGCCACAAGATCTTTCAAAATTGAAGAAGAAATAATTATTTATTAGGTGTTGAAGACGTGTTTTTGATTCTTTTTTGAAAAAAAGAGATTTTCACAAGCTAGGATAAATACACATAAGATTTATAAATCGGTGTAAATAAACATATTTAAGGGTATTAACATGGGAAAATATATTGTTTTAGTTGTTATATTAGTTATTATGAGTTTCTCTGGAGTAGTAATTGCTGGGAAGGCATTTGATCAATTAAATTCTGACCAAAAGCAATTTTATTGGAAATGTTTGGATCAAGATGGCTGTACTAATCTCTTAAAAAACAAACAATATACTGCCTATCTAACTTGTTCTTTAAATTGTAATGAAAAAGCTGCTAATTACACGATTCAGCAAAGTTGGTGCAAAGATTCTGATAACGGAGCTGATTATCTTACTAAAGGAATTGTTACGACTAATTTAAACCCTGTAGGAAAAGAAGATTATTGTTATACTTTTCCTAATGGAAAAGAGTATCTGATGGAAGGAAGCTGTAAGAATAACAAATATTTTTATTATCAGAAAAATTGTAAAGAGATAGGAAATAAGTATGGTTGTTTAAGTGGGGTTTGCG
>CAYYPF010000006.1:0-11128 GCA_964473475.1 Microcaldota archaeon
CTGATAATCTTGGTTGTTTTTGAGCAACTGCCATAAATTCACCTTAGAATATATTATAATTCATGGAGCGATATATTTAAATATCCATTGTTTAACACAACGTTGAACTCTAAAAATGCTTTTATCTCAGAAGACATACAACTTAACGTTCTATAATACGCTCCCAGTTATCATATTATACGCTTGCAAATACCGTTCAGTAGTTTTTTTGATTATATTTTTTGGGAGTTTTGGTGGAGGGGGACTCTTGTTCCAATTTATGCTTTCTAAATAGTCCCGAACATATTGCTTATCTAGGCTAACTAGATTTCCTTTTTCATATTCATCCTTTAGCCAGTATCTGGAGGAATCAGGAGTAAGTGCCTCATCAATTAGAATAACATCCCGATTATAGATTCCAAACTCAAATTTAGTATCTGTAAGAACTAAACCATTTCTCCAGACATATTGCTCTGCGAATTTGTATAACTCAATAGATTTTGATTTTATAGTATTGTAAACTTCTTCCCCTACAATTTTCTTTGCCTGCTCTTCAGTTACATTCTCATCATGGCCTTTTTCTGCCTTGGTTGTTGGGGTAAAGATTGGCTCTGGAAGTTTGGATCCATTCTTTAAGCCTGGAGGCAATTTAATTCCGCAAACTGTTCCGTCTTTTTCATAACTTTTTAATCCGCTTCCAGTTAAATAGCCACGAACTATGCATTCTAATTTTACTGGAGTTGCTTTCAATCCAACGGTTGTTCTTTTTCTTAGATCTACTAGAAATCCTTCTGGGTAAGCATCTTCAACTATGTGGTTTTGAATTATATGCTTGGTTTTTTCAAACCAAAAAAGAGAGAGCTGATTAAGTACTTGTCCTTTTTGCGGAATTCCTTCATTGAATACTACATCAAATGCACTTAATCGATCTGTTGCAATAATCATAAGGTACTCTCCAAAGGAATAAACATCCCGGACTTTTCCTCTACTGAGTAAAGGATATTCTAAATTGGTTTTAATTACAGGCTTAAGCATGTGATCACTATTTGAAGATTAATGCAAAAGGAATAAAAACTTAGCAGAGGCGAATGAGTATTTACTAATGCGCCCATGCCGCGCTAGTCTTCAGTTCTTATTTAAGACGCGCTTTAGATGCCGTGAACAAAATGTTCACGGACATCAGCAGAATTCTCTAATTATTTTTTCGTATAATTTTGCTCCTTTTTTTAATTGGGAAAGTTCAATGAATTCATTTGCCTTGTGTTCCATTCCTTTTCCTGGGCCAAAGATTACTGTTTGTGCACCAGCTCTTTGGAAAAATGGTGCTTCAGTTGCTCCAGTGAAGAATAAATAATCCTTTCCGGAAATTTCTCTTATTTTAGAGGCAAACTTAGAAGTCTTAGATTCAAAGAATGGGCCAGTTAGGTATTTGTAAATTAAATTATATTTGAGTTTATTCTTCTTGCAATAAGAATTGATTAAACTGGAAACATTTGAGATTACTTTTTTAGCTGAAAGTTCTGGAATTAATCTATATTCGAATTTCATTAGTGCTTCTGAGGGAACAATATTGGTTTCTCTTCCTCCATTTAGAACTCCTAAATTATAAGCAGGAAAACCAAGAATGGAATTTTTTCTTTTGAGTAAGGATTTATTTAATTCAAGAATTTGAGTTTCTAATTTAATTGCATGGTCTAGTGCATTTACTCCTTTCCAAGGGGTTGAGCCATGGGCACTTTTTCCATAAACAGTGAGTGCAAACCGGATAATTCCCTTATGGGCAATTACTGTGTATAAGCCACTAGGTTCACAAACAATTGTGTATTTATTTTTGAGATAAGGTTTAGGAATTGAATTTATTCCTGTGAATCCGGTTTCCTCATCGAATGTAAAAACAAATTTACAGCCTTTTTTCATTTTTGATTTATTATTTAGAACTGAGGAGACTGCACAGGCAATTTGTGATTTCATATCACAGGAACCTAATCCAAAGAGTTTTCCATTCTTTATTCTAGGTTTCCAAGGATCAAAATCCCATTCCTTAGGATCAGGATCAACTGTATCCATGTGGCCTGAGAAAATTAGTTCTGGAGTTCTTCCGTAAGATGCGAGTAGATTCGCATCCTTTCCTTTCTTTAGAAGTCTACAATTGAAATCATTTTTTTCTAATAAATCTGAAAGGTATTTTGCACATTCTAGGGTTTTTCCAGTGGAAGTGGAGGTGTCTATTCTAATTAGTTCTTTTGCAAGAGAAAGTTGATCAAGAATCATGAATAAGGAACGAATAATAGGCTTAAATATTTTAGGGAGAGTATAAATTTATGGGAGAGCAGGCAGGAAACAGAAAAAAATGGGAGGAAGTTGCTGAGAAATGGGGCAAAATTAATCCTCCTTATACTCCTTCAATTGGAGAATTAAAAATATATGAAAAGTGGATGGAAAGAATTAGAGAAAAAAGAAAAAATCCTAAGATGCTTGTACTTGGAGCAACTCCTAGCTTGAGAGAATTAGGCTATAGATTAGGATTTGAAGTTACGTGCGTGGATATAAACCCAAAAATGATTGAGGAGACGGATAAATTAATTCAAGAAAGGAATACTAATGAGAGAATTATAATTGGAAGCTGGCTTACAGTTGAATTTCCTGAGGAAAGTTTTGATATAATTGTTGGAGATCATTCCACAAACAATGTTGATTTTAAGGAATGGCCAAAATTATTTTCAAACATAAAAAGATTTTTGAAGAAGGATGGAATTGTAATTTTAGGAGCAACTGTATTTGAGGAAAATCAAAGTGACCGAAAATCGGTCACATCTCCACAAATGCAATTTGTGGATGCTGAGAAATTGGAATGGGAAACCTTAATTGAAAGAATAAAAAAGAATCCAGAGCTCTTAGATAATCGGTTGGATAGGTGGAATCTGAGATATGGGTTTCATTCCCATCCAGAAGTAAGAAAAGAGGAAGATAGAACATATAATGTAGATTTGTATGATGCTGGAATTGATCGTTTGTATAAACAAGGAAAAATTACTGCTGAAGAATGCAATAAATTAAAGTTTAAGATTGGAAAATGGGCTGCAGTTTTCCTGAGTAAAAAGGAATTTGAGGGATTTGCAAAAAACTATTTTAATATTCTTGAAGTTGATTATGATAGAAGCCATGAGTTTTTCAAGTATCAACAATTCTTTATTATGAAAAAATGATTATAAACCGAGCAACCATTTCCATACTGGAACATATCGAATTTTCTTTCCCTTGAAATTAATGGTTTCATCATAACCAAGAGTAATGATCAAGCCTTCCCTAAGGCCAATTTCTGACAGCGTGGATAAAAGTGCTCCCTGCTCTCTTTTCCTGGTGCCGATAGAAGAAAGGTCATGGCATACCTGGATTGCAGAAACTATTTTTTTATCTTTACCTACAACTACGAAATCTGTTTCTGAATTATTCTTATTTACATAGAAAAAAATTAATTTTTTTCTCCTTTTTAGTTCAAGGGCTACTATGTTCTCCAGTAGTGCTCCTCTCTGCTCAAGCAGTGGAGAGAATACTGCAGCAATGCCAGTATCTGAGCAGTATACTTTCTTTGGATTTTTTTGCGTTCGTTTAAGTTTTTTATCATATTTTTCAACCAAGAAGATGAGGTATGCATCACAGGCATAAGATAAATATCTCTGTACTGTGATGTGGTTTTTTATACCAAAGTTATTAGATAAAGATCTAAACGTAAAACGGTTTGAGGTATTTGCAATTACCATTTTTAGGATATTTCTTAGTTCCTCCTGCTTTCTAATTGAATACCTGCGTATGATGTCTTTTCTGATTATATCTTCCACGATAACTGGAAGGATTTTATTGCTGTTTTCTCTAACTGCCTCAGGGATTCCACCATTAGAGATATATATAGAAAATGCGCGCTCTAGTTCTGCAGATTCACTAGTAGTTGGAACAGATACAGGTATTGGAATTTTTTTAAACAAAAGATATTCTTTGAAAGAGAATGGCCAGAGCTCAATATCATAATGCCTCCCAGTAAGGTGGGTGCCTAATTCCTTGCTAAGCAAATCGGCGTTTGAGCCAGTAATTAGAATTTGATATCCCTGACGAAGCAGGCGGTTAACGAACAACTCCCAGCCAGTTATGTTCTGGATTTCGTCCAAGAGAATAGTTTTTTGGTTTCCATTTAGGCGCATTAATACTTGCATTAGCAACTGAAAGTCAGACGCTACAAATCCGCCAAGCCGTTCATCATCAAAATTAAAAGCATGGTGGGGCTTGTTCAAAAGCTTTTGTTTGAGTAGTGTACTTTTTCCACAACGACGGATTCCTTTGACTATCAATGCCAAGGAACCAAATGCTTTAACTTCGGTTAGTTTCTCCCTAATTACCATATCAGAAGGTAGGGGTTCCAATGCCTGCTCACGGGCTACAAGTTCTAAAATATTCCCTGTAATCATAATTAGTTACTGAGGAGTAAAGTTTATAATGGTTACTATAATAACCAAAATTGGCAGTTATTGGCTATTATAATAGCCAATCGAGAACGTATCAGAGGAGTTCGATTAATTCCTTATACAGTTCAGCATCCAAAATAGGTTTTCCAAACTGTTCCTCATCCTCTGAGATTCTCGGGCAAGCAGTGCTTATGTAGCAGTCAAATGCTTGGAAATTCTCTAAAGAAAGCGGATCAAAGGAATTTCCAACTAGGATTTCTGCTCTTTTTCCTTTTTCTTCAAGTTCTTTTTTAATTTTTCTTGCAAGGGTTGGATTAAACTGGCCAACTTTAGTGCTTAGAAGAATTCCAAAACTTTTAGAAACAATTGCTGCTGCAAGTGTTCCTTTTCTTTTCTTTCTTATTTTTTCAATCTTGGAATTTATTCTCTCAATTATGTGAGTATAGGGATTGTAAGTAAAAATGGGTTTCTTTATGCTTATTGCAAGTGGGTGGAATAATCCGTCTCCAATGAATAAAATTGCATCTGCAGAAGAAGCAACAGAAGTAACTGCTTCTGCATCACACCCAAGAATCTGCCCAGGGTAAGCTGCGAACTTTCCTTTTCCAACTAAGATTTTCTTTCCTTTAGATTCTAAGAATTTTTTTATTTCCTCAATTTGATGGGCATGCTGGACTGTAGTTGCAAGAGCAATTGAATTATAAGATTCAAATTCTTCTAGAATGTGTTCTAGATATTTGATATCAATATCTACTTTGTATTCAATATATTCTACTTCAACTGGAAGAGACTTATGAACAAATGGTGCGTGTCCAAAATGAATTATTTTCTGTGCTCCAACTGCCTTAGCTTCTTCTAATGCGAGATCACAAGCTCCAAAGCAAGGGCTGGAAGCAAGATAAACTTCATGGCCTTCCTCGCGGTACTTGTCTGCGTATTCTAAGGCCTTTTTCTTTAACCCTTCAGGAAATTGTAGGAGAATTATCATCATTTCACCTTAGCACGTACTTCACAATTTCCTGAGATATGAACGGAACGTTCAGATGGATCCGGAAATTGCAATAGTAATATCATGAGGATACCTCTGTCTGTCTTAGGCAATTTCTGGAGATATGAACGGAACGTTCAGATGGATCCGGAAATTGCAATAGTAATATCATTAGTAAAAATAAGAAGAAGAAAAAATAAAAATAGAGAACCTAGGGCTTTTGAGTCAATTCCCGCATCCTCTTCAAGAGTATTTTTTGTTCAGCACTTGCAACTATTCTCCTGGTGCGTTCAACTGCATCTGGGTTTACAGACATGCTTGTGATTCCATAATCAACTAATCTTTCTGCAAATTCTGGGTAAACACTTGGAGCTTGTCCGCATAAGGAAACAGTGATGTTATGTTTGGTGCAAACTTCAATTACTCGTTCTATTGCACGAAGAACTGCCTCATTTCTCTCATCAAAGTCTCTTGCAAGGGTCATATTATCCCTATCTATTCCTAGAATTAATTGAGTGAGGTCATTAGTTCCAATTGAGACTCCATCTACTCCCTGTTCACAGAATTGATCAATAATCAGTACTGTACTTGGAACCTCAACCATTATCCATAATTTAAAGTCTCTGGTTCTATACATTTCAACTGAGTGCATTATATCTTTTATTGCCTTTAATTCTCCAACTCTTCGAACAAATGGAATCATTAACCACAAATTCTTTAGGCCAAATTCTTCTCTAACTTTCTTAATTGCAAGCAATTCCATCTTGAATACTTCAGGTTCATTTATGTACCTGGCTGCTCCTCTGTAACCCATCATTGGGTTTGCCTCCTCGGGTTCGTATTTATCCCCACCGTCTAGATTTCTATACTCATTGGTTTTGAAATCAGTGGCCCGGTAGACTACTGGACGAGGATAAAATGCTGCTGCAAATGTTCTAATATTATTTGCAAGAGTATCAATGAATTCCTGTGCTCTGCCTTCTTCTAAGAATTTCTTTGGGTGTGCGCCCATTTCAGCAATCATGAATTCTGCTCTTAATAGTCCAACACCATCTACTGGAAGTTTTGCAACTTTTTCTGCAAGAGAAACCTCTGCGAGATTTACATAAATTTTTGTTCCAGTAATTGTAGGGGAAGAAAAAACAACTTCTCCGCCAGCAGTTGTTTCACTTTTAGTGGTTTCTGCAACTGAGAGTTTTCCTTCATAAATCATGCCGTGTGTACCGTCAACAGTTATATCCATTCCTTCCTTAAGAATGGAAGTTGCATCCCTTGTTCCAACTATACATGGAATGCCTAATTCCCTGGAAACAATTGCAGCATGAGAGGTCATTCCTCCTGTGTTTGTTACAATTGCTGCTGCTTTTTTCATTGCAGGAACAAAATCAGGGGTAGTCATATCTGTGACTAAAATTTCTCCTCTGCCCATCTTAGAAATTTCTTTTGCAGATTGGAGGAAAATTACTTTTCCAGAACGCATGCCTGGGGAAGCACCTAAGCCCCTAAGAATAATCTTTGCAGTAGAAAGAGAAACTTCTCCTTTTTCTGAAGATTTTTCAACTGCTGATTCTGTTGCTGGTTTTTTTGAAGAGTTAGTTTCTTCACTTAAAGTAGTAATTGGCCTTGATTGAACTATGTATAATTTACCCCGTTCAAAAGCAAATTCGATATCTTGTGGAAAATTATAATGATCCTCAATTTTTACTCCCATTTCTGCAAGTTCCTTAATTTCCTCATCGCTTAATTTTTGACGTCCTTGTGCTTCGGATTTAATGTTTACTTTTTGGTTCTCTCCATTTTGTTTAATGAGCATCCAGGTTTGTTTTGCAATTTTTTTATCCTTGATTTCAATTGTTCCTTTATCAACTAAATAAGTGTCTGGAGTAATTGAACCTGAGACTACAACTTCTCCAAGCCCATATCCTACCTCAATCATTACTATATCCCGGTCCTGTGTAACTGGATCAACAGTAAACATTACTCCTGATTTTTCTGATTGAATCATTTTTTGCACAACTGCTGCAAGCCCAACTTTCATATGCTCGAATTTATTTTGAACTCTGTAGAAAATTGCACGGGCAGTGAATAACGAGGCCCAGCATTCTTTTACTGCCTGAACTGTATTTTCCTTTCCTTGAATGTTTAGGAATGTAGATTGCTGACCTGCAAAACTTGCAGTTGGAAGATCTTCTGCTGTTGCACTTGAACGAACTGCGACGTAAACTTCCTCTCCTTCCTGCAAGCAAAGCTGTTCATATGAATCTAATATAGAATCTCTAACATCATTAGGAACTTCTCCTGCAAGAATAAGATCCTGAACTCTTTTTGCAATTTCATCTAATCTGTCTGAGTCATTTACATCCAAATCAGAAAGAAGATCTGTAATTTTTTTCCTTAAATGATTACGATCTAAATGTTTGAAATAAGCATCACTAGTTACTACAAAACCAGGAGGTACTGGGAAATTTGATTGAGTCATTTCACCAAGGTTTGCTCCCTTTCCTCCAGCTTCTTTAAGGCTGGACCTGTCCAATTCTTTAAACCATAAAATATTTTTCATAGACATATTAGACTCACCCAAATAGTTTACTGTTTCGGAATACATTTAGAAACCCCATTAATAAAAGAGATTATATTAGAATGTTTATAAACATAGTGTTCCAACAAAAAAGTCTGAATGTATATTATTGAAAATTTTAATTTAGCTAACGCTGATTATTTTTTATTTAATTTATTTTAGAAAAAATATAAAATAAAATCAGAAAAAAATATAAATGCTAGAAAAATTTGAGTATGTCCTGAGCTAACTAAAAAAGTTAGCTCAAGCTATTCAAAATCAACATAGTCGATTTTGAACAAAGTGAGGAAAATGTAAAGACAATCTGGATCAAGTGCGAATTTGCTTGAACTCGACCTATTGGTCGAAAATTATCCCTTTAGTAACCGAAGGCTAAACAGCTCGCTTTCGCTAGCTGCGCACACCACGATCCTATCAAACCCATCTATTATGGGCGGGCTTTGCTTCCTAGTCTTAAGAGCGGCTTCGAGCTTAGATGCTTTCAGCTCTTATCCGCGTGAGGCGTAGCTACCTGGCAATGCCATAATGACAACCAGTACACCATAGGCCTCGGACCTTCGTTCCTCTCGTACTCAAAGGTCCTTACTCTCAAGAAGCAACGCTTCCAGAAGATACTACCGTACTGTCTTTGTCGTCTAGTGCGGAATCTGCAAGCGATTAAAACGTGATATCTTATCAGGATGATAGGAACCAATTTTTGCGTAAAAATCTAAAACACGTTTCTTACTATGGATAAGCAATGCATACATCTTTGTTCTTGTTCCTTTTTTGATGTATGGACCATGAATTTGCAAGGCATTAATACCAAACTCTTTAAGTAGTTCCCGAAGCTCCTCGAGAACTTCTTTGTTTGCCTGTGCAATATAGATACGAACGTTATTTGTTTCAATGCTTCCTTCAGCATCAAAAAAACCTCGTATATATGCTGCTTTTATCTGTAGATCTTCGTTATATATCCACTTTGGTGTTAACCAAATCATTTGATCGAACGTATACCCTGACAAACTAAGCAACTCACAGATGGCGTTCTTAGAACTAAAAGTCAGGCACCAAACATTTCTCCATTTATCCAGATAAAATGTTGGTTCCTTTAAAAACGCCTTTCTTAACATATCGGAAATTTTTTCGAGCCATGCTCTTGATTTCTGATATATTCGAATACGGTATGCTTTTTGTTTTTCATCTACTGTAAAACAACCGTCTCTCAGGGATCCAATTAGATATGCGAGATCTGCCTTTTCCATAAGACATAATCACTTGTTGGAAATAAAAACATTCCGAACTAGATCGCGACGTACTGAACCCAGCTCATGTGGGACTTTAATGGATGAACAACCCAACCCTTGGCCGCTTACATACTCACTAGGAGAATATAAACAACCCTACAGAGTTTCCTGCACGACCAGGATGTCCCAAGCCGACAGCGATGTATTGGCTGAGGGGGTCTCTTAAAAATAAACATACGGGAATAATTTGGTTCCATTCCCGTTTCTAGTTAAACTTCCTGACTTGTATAAAGATCGTAATATCCTTCTTGCGCTATCTATATGCAAATTAAACTCATTGCTTAGAATTTGCGCGGTTATATTTTTACCTTTTATAAAATCAATAAAAACTTCATCTGACTTTATAACAGGTACTTTTCCGTTTAGGTACGCATTAATCCGTCTTCTCTTCTCAGAATGCCTCATTAATTTTCCAATCTGTAAAAACTGATTGATTGGAATCTCAATCTTTAATTCAATTTTTAATCTTCTAATTTTATATTGTATATTCAATACATTAAAGAGTTTAGAACATTCAAAAGCAAAATCCTGATTTTTGCTTGAAAAACTGTAAGATATGATATTATTTCTTGTATCGACAGTTGCTTCTGCATCAGCTAAACCAGCCAAGAACAACATGAGCGATGATTTATTTCTCGAAAACATTATATTTTTTGCATTTAGTTTAAACTGTTTATACAGTTTTGAACTTGTTATCGAGACCCTAAATGCATAATTTCCATACATCGTTCCGCATTTTCTTGAATAAATTTGCTTTCCAAAAAACTTCTCTGCGTTTTCTTTTATTGAAGAAAAGTTTTCAGGCTCTTTAGAAAGAAATTAAATTACAGGTTCAGTATTGAATTTCTCGGCAAGAAAATCATTTGTATCTAGGATTAATTGCGTATCTTTATTTACGATCCCAAGTCTCGGAAAACCTGCACTATCCCCAAGAAATTTACCAGCTTCATATGAAAATCCAGTCATAAAAGATTTCCAACATTGAAGTTTATAAACTAAATTAAGGAGAGGTGGGTTCCGAGTCCTAGTTAACATAAAGAGACCCCCGCAGATACCAAACCGCGGGGTCGATCAGTACGCGACAAGTAAAGTATAATCAACAATTTCGAAGACACTCAACTACGTCGCAGTGTACTCTCGCCCGCGACGAGCCTGTTACCCCCAGGGTAGCTTGTCTGACAGCTTGAATCCTCATCAAAGGGATTTCAAGGTTCACTAGGCCCGGCTTTCGCCTCTGCATCCCACACTTTTAGAGATACAGTCAGTCCAACATTTATCCTTCACTCTCTACTCCGGATTTCTAACCCGGATGAGTTGAACATTGGGCGCCCTTGTTTCCTTTTCGAGGGCGTACCGCTTGCTGGTCCAGAGGCTTGGAAAAGAACGTCAACCCGGAATGCACCCCCCTACTAACGTTTATAAAAGAACAAAATCAAACAACGTTATGGAAGAACTTTCCGAGCTAATTGGATTTTTATTATCAGATGGCTCGGTTTACTATGATAAAAGTAAACGAACACACTGCATCCAATATACAAATAAAATCAAAGATTTACGAGAAAGATTCAAAAAAACATTCGAGAAATGTTTCGGAAGAAAAATTTTCCACGAAAACAAATGCAAGAATGCAATTTCAGTTAGAACTTTCTCAACGAGAATTGCTAAAATATTATTCGAACTCTTACCAACATATAGAACTAAACAATTTTTGGATAACACATATCCAAAATGTAAAGTTCCAAATTTTATCTTACTCAACAAAAAATTTATTTCTTCATTTCTTAGAGCATATGCATCCTCAGATGGATGCTTTTATTCAAACAATTCACACCCACGAGGG